>CAIVGO010000619.1 GCA_903905445.1 uncultured Bacteroidota bacterium | reverse complement strand
TTACCCGCTTTTCTCCGTTTTCAGTTATAGGTCAGGCTATGACCCCATAAAATACTCCCGGAAGCCGATAATGGCAACCATTACATGGATTCGAACCATCTTTATTCCTTTGAATAAAGGCCCCCGATTGGGCGTATGTTAGTGTCGTTTATTTGGGGCTGCAAAGGTAGAAACTCTTTTTATTTAATCCCAACTTTTTGCAACTTTTTTTCTTTAAAAAACTTCTCGTTCGAAGTGAACCTCTTAAAGCGGGCGCAAAGATACGCTTCTATATTTTACTTCACCAAGCTTATTTCAAAATAAATTTAAAAAAAGTGAAAATACCCTGTTTTCCCATTTTCGACACCTATATATATGGTATCAACTCCAAACCCTCCTTTTCACTCAATCGCAACAGGATTTGATGCGCCCCAAAATCTAAAAGCAAGGCATCATTTAAATAAAACCCTTCCGTTTGCTTGGACAAACGAATGGCCTCCAGGCTTTGGTCCTGTACCGGAAGCCATAATGGGAAACTACCCGCATGCACGCGCTGGATCGCAATGACCCCATGCAACTTGCGCAAGGCCTCCGCTGTAGACACCAACTCCTCCACCTTGCCGATCCGAATCGCCTCAGAATCCTCCCCGGAAGTGAATAGCAACACGGAATTATCGTCAAAGATCAATTCCACGTAGTAGATAAAACGATACGGCAGGGTTTCCTCCGTCCCCTGGTTCAACCACAGGTAATAGTTGATGTCGATGAACGTTTTCCCTTCAAAGGATTGTAACACTTCCAGTTCCTCCAGGCGAAAACAATCGGGAGGCGTTGCTTGATGATCATGATGCGCTTGTTCCATGGCCGCAAAGGTAGCCGTTCAGGACTCGAATTGGAACATTTATCCAATCTACGAATAATTTCGTAGATAAATTTTGAAGTACGAAAAACTTCGTAGATCTTTGCAGGAACATTGTGATCACTTTGTCAATAGCTATTTTACATGAAGCCTACCGATTCGGAACTTGAAATTTTGCAATTACTTTGGGAATTAGGCCCAAGCACGGTGCGCGCCGTGAACGAACGCCTCAACGAACGCCGGGATGTTGGCTATACCACCACCCTCAAACTCTTGCAAATTATGTTTGAAAAAGGCATCGTTTCCCGCAAAGAAGATGGCCGTACCCACACCTACACGGCCGCTATTACCGAAACCGATACGCAATCGGTATTGCTCCAGGAATTTGTCGACCAAACCTTTCGCGGCAGCGCCATGAAAATGGTCATGCAGGCCTTGGGTAACCACGATGCCAGCACGGAAGAGTTGGACGAAATCAAAGCACTCATTGCCCAAATGGAACAACAAAATAAGCTATGAAAACACTGTTCGCTGAAGCGCTGATCCGTGCAATGGGCTGGGCGCTGGTACATTCTTTGTGGCAAGGCGCTGTTTTGGCGGTTTTGCTGTTGGTACTCCTGCAAAAGTTGCGGGCAGCCCGAAAGCGATATCTTGCAGCATTTGCCACTTTAAGTCTGCTTTTCTGTGTGTCCTTATGCACGTTTGCCTACCTGTACACACCTGAAGCCGCGCGCACGATTCCTGACACTCCGGAACTTGTTTTACCAGAAAGCACTCAGGAGGCCATTTGGACCTGGACAGCAACGGATCCGGGCTACTTCACGCTGGTATCCGATTGGCTGGAAAACAATTACCCGCTTATTGTCGGGATCTGGCTATTGGGATTCGGCTTTTTTCTGTTTCAATTGCTAGGCGCTTACCTTTTTTTACAACAGTTGCGCACCCAGGGCGCCCATTTGGCGGAAACGCATTGGCAACAAACGCTGCAGCGCTTGTCGGCCCAAATGCAACTTGCGCGTCCGGTAAAACTGTTGGAATCGGCGCTGGTACACGCCCCCATGACCCTGGGTTATTTCAAACCGATTATTTTGCTGCCGATTGGTATGATCAACCGTTTATCGGTGGCAGAAGTAGAAGCGATTCTTGCGCATGAGTTAGCGCATATTTTGCGTCAGGATTGGCTTTTTAATCTGTTGCAAGCCTTTATGGAGGCTGTTTTTTACTATCACCCGGCGGTATGGTGGATCTCGGGCATTATTCGGAAAGAACGAGAGCATTGCTGCGACGATACCGCAATCCGGCTTACCGGAAATCGGTTGATTTATGCAAAAGCCCTTGTACAGGTGCAGGAAATGGCTAAAAAGTCGGCCCAACCTGCCTTGGCACTGGGTATGCAAGGCAACGCCATCCGTTTGCGCCGAAAAACGCCCTTATTGGATCGCATCCGGCGGGTACTCAACCAATCACAACCTAAATCACAAATCATGGAAAAAATGATCGCAACCGGGGCTTTGTTGATATTACTGACCCTGTATAGCATCCATACTAATACGCCGCAAGCGCTCGCCCATGCCCTGCAAAGCATGGATATTGCGCCCACAAACTGGTTTAATGTCGAACAAAATGAACCCACTGTGGCAGATACGGTTCCGCCGCCATCCAAAGGCATCCAACGGATTGTACGGGAAGATGAAAATCAAAAAGTGGAGATGGATTTGAAAGACGGCACCATTACCCGATTAATGATTGATGGCAAGGAAATTCCGGCCTCTGAATTTGACCAGTACAATGATTTAAAGAACGAAGTTTGGGAGGATGCGGCGCCACCAGCACCGCCAGCACCTCCTGAAATGCCTGCCTTCCCGGATTTTCCATTTCCTCCGGCGGCTCCAAATGGCATGATGGGCGGCTATGAGCGTGTTTTTACCGAAAAAGACCCGAATGGCAACACCATCATTCGACTGGAACGGCCCGATGGCCCAATGGAAATAAAGGTGAGCGACGGAAAGGTGTATATCAACGGTGCCGCATTGAAAGAAGGCGCTACGCTTGAAATTGAAACGGATCATGCATGGCCAGAAGCACCCGAAATGCCTGAAATGGTTGAATTGGAGGAACTTGTAGAACTCCAGGAAATGCAGGAACGACCTGAACTGATGGAATTTCCAACTTACCAGATGGATGCCAAACAGTTGGCTGAATTCAATGCAGAAATGGAGAAAATGCGGAAGGAACTTAAAAAAGACCAAAAATCTTTTGAAAAGGAGCGCAGGCGGATGCAAAAAGACCACAAGCAGGAATTTGAACGCATTCAAAAAGAGCATATCCGCATTCAAAGAGAAAGCATCCGCGCACAAAATGAAGCGGTGCGCGCGCAACAGGAGGCCGTGCGCTCCATCGACAATGCGCGTTCTGAGGTAACACGCGCCAAACTGCAAGCTGAACGCGATCGGCAACGCGCGGCAATTGATCGGGAAAACGCTTTAAAGGACAGTCGCATACACGAACAACTCCGACGCGCATTGCTGACAGACGCCTTAATAACCAATCCCGATAAATACAGTTTGCATTTATCGGAAATAGAAATGCGGGTAAACGGCAAAATTCAGGATGAATCCATCAAAAAGAAATACCTCGAATTGTATAAGTCGATCAGCGGAAAAACGTTAAAAAACGCTGATTCGGTTCAAATAGAAAAAAACTAGCTTTATTTGGTTCGGGATAAAAGGAACCAAAAAGACTGTTTTATCCTAAAATAAAAAGAGGCCGTCGACGATGAAAAGCATCGCCAACGGCCCTTTATATGTTGTTTAGCAGGTTAAGCGACCGAAATCTCCTGTTTTGGCGCTACAAATCCCGGCAATTTGGGCAAAGTCACCACCAGCACGCCATCGTTGTATTGGGCGGTGATGTTATCACTATCGATGCCTTCGTTCAATTCAAAGCGGCGCTCGAAAGATCGGCGGCGGAATTCGTTGCGCACCCAGTAATCTTTCGGTTCCTCGTTGCGGGTTGGTTCCTGATAAGCGATGATCAACACGCGGTTTTCTACCGAAATTTGAAAATCTGATTTGTTGCGGGCAGGCGCCAGCACGTGCAATTCGTACTGTTCGTCTGTTTCGCGGATATTGACGGGAACGCCCGTTGCGTTTGGTTGGCCAAATCGGCCGTGGCCGTAATGTCCGCCCATGCGGCGGCCCTGACATCCCGCATACGCGGAACGTCCTTCATGTGCATAATGCATAAAAAAATGATTGAATGGTGATTGAAAAGAAGGTTTTAAGGGGATTGAGGTTTATTGCACCTCAATTTTGCGGGCAAACGGGTTGTCGCTAAAAGGTGCGCGGTAATTGGGGCGAATCGGTTCCGCATAAGGGCGCGGACGACCGTTTAAGGATTCTACGCCATCGAAATTGCGGTATGGGGCAAATTCAGCCTGATATTGGCGCCATCTGCGGCGACCACCGAACAAGCGAAACATTAAAAAGGCTGCGCCGCCAAACAACGCGATAAAAAAGGCGAAGAATACGAGCTTCAGGAACGTGATGAGCACGGCCGCTCCGAAGAGCAGCAAGAGCAAAAACTTGAAAGGACGCATGATTTAATCCTGTTTGTGGTGAAATAATGGGCCGCGGGATGATTGGCGGCTATATAAAGGAAGACGAAGGAGCGGGATTTTTACTTTAAAATTTTTCGACTTTTTTTAATCTTTCGCACAACGCCGTTTCCATTGCTCCCGAAATTGCGCGCGTTCTTCCTCATTCATGTGCATCCATTTTTCGCGCCATTGCTTGCGCATAGGTCCGCGTGGGCGACCAGGGCCACCGCGAAATCCGCCAAACAACAGTCGACAAAGGGCCAATAAGCCCAGGGCTTGCCAGAAATTGAGTGGGCGAACGTTTGCTATATCGGGTAAAATAGCGTTCCAGAGCAGCATAACGGCCAATCCGGCCAAAAAAGCAAAGCCGATGATGGCAATTGGAATCAGGAAGTAGCGAGGACGGTTGTTGTAGCGCATCGTTTGATTTGAATTGTGCGTGGTCGATTCTTTTGAATCCATTAATAATCTAATAATTCCCCGTACAGGGTTTCGAGGCGTGTGCGCAAATGTTGCACCGCGTACCGTTTTCGGGAAATCAAGGTTTTGATGTTTTCACCGGTACGATCCGAAATTTGTTGAAAAGTTTCATCTTCCAGTTCGTTCCATACGAATACATCTTTTTGATTTTGAGGTAGTTCGTCCAAGGCGGCAAACAATGCATCCCAAAAAACCGCGCGTAAATGTTCGGTTTCCGGGGTGTTTTCATCAATCAGCATCAAGTCTCGGAAATGCAGTTCGCCGTCTTCATCGGTGGTCGTGTAATCTTCGAGGGGTTCGGTGCTGCGTTTGCGGTATCGGTCGGTTACTTTATTGCGTGCTACTTTGAACAACCAGCCACTCAATTGCTCGATGGGTTCGGTATCGACGACATTGCTGAGTTGGTACCAAACGTCTTGCAGGATATCCTCGGCATCCGCATCGCTGCGCACCCGGTTGCGAATAAAGCCAAACAAACGTTTGCCATATGCGCGTACTACCTGCACTACATTTAACTTTGGTTGTTCTGTCATGGTCGGCGCCATACTCCTTGTTTTTTAAGGAAGACGAATCGACTGCAATTTTACTTTAAGTTTGGGCAAGTTTTTTTAAGAAGTTTATTTCCCCCATAACCTTTGCATCTTTGCGGCCATGAAACAAGGCGAAATTACCATACGCAACCCCTGGTTGTGGCTGGGATTGGGTTTACTGATTGTCCTTTTGCGTGGGTTGTTTCTCCACGTAATGGATGTGGATGCCTCCCAGTATGCTTCTATTTCGATGGAAATGCTGCAAGGTGGTTCCTGGTTGCAGGTGCAACACCGTGGAGGCGACTATTTAGACAAGCCTCCGTTGCTTTTTTGGAGCGGGGCCTTTTCCTTTTTGCTGTTTGGCTTGTCGGACTGGGCTTATAAATTACCGTCCCTGTTGGCGGCCCTCGCGGGCGTGTACGCGACCTATCGTTTTTGTTTGTTGTATTACCCGGCGTCGATGGCACGCAATGCGGCCTTTATATTAGCCTCCTCAGTCGGATTTGTGCTGCTTTGCAATGATGTGCGCACGGATACCTTGCTTTTGGGCATGACGACTTGCTCCATTTGGCAGTTTGCGGCGTATTTAAAAGAAAAAAAGTGGTTGAATTTTGTGGGCGCCTTTGTTTTTGCGGGTTTAGCCATGCTGGCAAAAGGGCCGATTGGGCTGGTGATGCCTGGTTTTGCAGTAGGTGCCCAACTGTTGTTGCAACGCAATTGGCGGGACTTGTTTCATCCGCGCTGGTTGTTGGGTTTGGGCGTGGTGGCTTTGGTACTTGCGCCAATGTGTTGGGGGCTTTACCAGCAATTTGATGTGCATCCGGAAAAGACCATCAATGACCGCACGGGCGTTTCGGGCTTGTATTTTTTCTTTTGGGAGCAGAGTTTTGGACGTATTACCGGGGAGAATACGTGGAAAAACAATACGCCGAGTTACTATTTTATCCATGTATACCTCTGGGCTTTTTTACCCTGGCCTTTGTTGTTGATTGTTGGCGTTTGGCAGCGTTTGAAGCAAATTTGGGTAGCAAAAGTGCGCATGGGTTGGGACGATGAAGCCTATTCTTTGGGCGCATTTTTACTTACATTTTTAGCGCTTTCGCAATCGAAGTACAAGTTGCCGCATTATATATTCGTCACCCTTCCCTGGGCGGCGGTGTTGGTTGCGCGCCTGCTAAATCAAAGTAAACCATTGATTATCAAGCGCTTGATGGGTATTCAGTATTTTGTGATGAGCGTTTTATGGAGCGGAATCGTACTGATACCAGCCTTTGTATTTCCAACGACACAGATCCTCGTTTGGGGAACGCTGTTGGTGGGTACGGGGTGGCTGCTGGTACGGATCAAACAAAATCCCTGGCCGGATGCGCATGTGCTGGTACAACGTAATGTCGGCGCGATGGTATTGGTGCTGGGTATGCTTAATTTTTACTTTTACCCTCAATTATTGCCTTTTCAAAGCACTTCCAGCGTGATGTTGCAGGCAAAAGCCGACCATTTGCCCAAAGATAAAATGACATTTTTCCGCAGACATGGGCATGCGCTTGATTTTTACAATGGCGCTTTGTTAGAAAAGATGGACAGTACGCAGGAAATCATTGCGCGCGCGCAGGAGCGTACAGGCATTTATGTTTATACAAACCTTGAAGGGAAGTCCGAGCTGGATGCACATCAGGTTCCGTACGAACAGGTTTATGTTTTTCAGCATTTTCAGGTAGCGCTGTTAAAACCGGCATTTTTGAATCCGGCCACACGGGAACGCAGTCTGGAACCCGTTTTTTTACTAAAAATTCCGAAAAATTAAAATCTTTAGCAGAAGATTTCGGATTTGTCATATTTTTCTAAAAACTTAGCAGCTTCAATCAACCTAGCAAACGACAAACATGGAAAAGCCCTGGCTTCAGATCTATCCCGCTGGTGTACCGGCCAATATTGATCCTTCGCAATATCCCTTACTTATTGACATGATCAATGAGTCGCTGGAAAAGTATGCCGACCAAACGGCCTTTATTTTCATGGGTAAAAGCATGACTTTTGGCGAGGTGGACCGCTTGAGTACCCAGTTTGCCGCTTACCTGCAATCGCGTGGATTAGAGCCGGGCGACCGGGTAGCGCTGATGATGCCGAATATGTTGCAATATCCGATTGCCCTGTTTGGTTGCTTGCGGGCGGGCCTTATTTTGGTGAATACCAATCCGTTGTACACGCCGCGGGAGATGAAGCACCAGTTTATCGACTCGGGGGCAAAGGCCATTATTATTGCAGAGAACTTTGCCGCCAACCTGCAAACGATTATTGCTGAAACCGAGATAAAAACGGTGATTTTGACCAGCGTAGGTGAAATGCTGGGTCTTAAAGGCTTGATTGTCAACTTTGTAGTGCGGAATATTCGCAAGATGGTGCCTAAATACAGCTTGCCCAATACGGTGCGCTTCAAAGAAGCCTTGCGCCAGGGTCGGAAATTTACGGTCAAACCTTTTCAAGCGGGCCCAGACGACACCATTGTGCTCCAATATACAGGTGGCACCACCGGTGTTTCAAAAGGTGCGATGCTCACCAACCGGAATTTGATTGCCAATATGATGCAAATACGGGCCTGGTTGCATCCGGTACTCGACGCAAACGGGGTGGTGGCGCTTTGTCCGCTGCCTTTGTACCACATTTTTGCGTTTACCGTTAATTGCCTCGCTTTTATGAGCGTGGGTGGTCGTAATATTTTGATTGTCAATGCCCGCGATATTCCAGGATTGATCAAAGAATGGCGTACCCACCGCCCCAATATTGTAACCGGGGTAAATACCTTGTTTAATGCCTTGTTGAACAACCCGGATTTTGCCTCGCTCGATTTTAGCAACTTAAAAGCAGCCGTGGGCGGCGGTATGGCGGTGCAACGCGCGGTGGCCGAACGCTGGCAAAAAGTAACCGGCTGTGCGCTTACGGAAGGGTATGGCATGACTGAATCTAGTCCGGTGCTCACCGTCAATCCGGTAGACAGCAGCATGCGCCTTGGTACCATCGGGATGCCGGTTCCTTCTACGAATTTGCGCATTGCCGACGAAAAAGGGAATCTTTTGCCTCCCGGCGCTGAAAATCCGGGCGAAATACAAGCATTTGGCCCACAAATCATGAAAGGCTACTGGCAACGTCCGGACGCAACCGAAGAAGTACTCAAAGACGGCTGGCTCTCCACGGGCGACATTGGTTTTATGCACCCGGATGGATTTTTCCAAATTGTGGACCGCAAAAAAGACATGATTTTGGTATCGGGCTTTAATGTGTATCCCAATGAAGTAGAGGATGTGCTTGCGATGCACCCCAAAGTGCTCGAATCGGCGGCTTTGGGCGTGCCCGATGAAAAATCCGGGGAGGTTGTGAAGGTGTTTATTGTGAAACGCGATCCATCGCTTACGGTGGAAGAGGTCATTGCGCACTGTCGGGAAAACATGACCGGTTACAAGGTACCTAAGCAAGTAGAGTTCCGTACGGAGTTGCCCAAAACCAACGTAGGAAAAATATTACGTCGTGCGTTGCGGGAGGATGCCAAATAAAACGCATCTTTATGACTATGAAATGCGCTCATTTTATTTTAATACTTTTCGTTGGAGCGGCCTGCTATTTTCCGAATACAGCCCATGCCCAATTACGTGATTATCAACTCCCCCGCACTGTGCTTCGGCTGGATATCTTTCCGCTGTTTGTCAATAGTGTGAATATTTCTTATGAAAAGCAAGTTGATTTTTACCATCGGGCTGAATTGACTTTGGGTTATATTCACCCGAACAAGGGGCTTCATAAGGTTTTTTCCGACAATTTTGGCTCGCTGGAGATGATGCATTATGGCGGGCGTTTGCAGGCCACGTACAAATGGATCAAAAAAAGTTATCCTGGTGGACGGGCAAAATTGCGCGGCCTTCAGTTTGAAACCGTGTATAAACAGTTTAAAAACAGAACCTTTTACCAGAAAGCGCCGCCACCGGGTACCAGTGTGGATGATTATAATTTGTTGCTTTCCCATCGAAAAATGCAGTTGGGGCTGCGTTACCAAATTTCCTTTTTAATGGGTACCCGGTTTTGTTTGGAGTATGGATATAATTTTGGACTTGCTGTGGTGCGTGAACATACCGATTATTGGGGCGTGCAACGAGGCTTGAGCGGGCCTTATGTCGCTCCGGTTGCGGAATCGGAGAAGTTGCCCCGCGATAATGATTGGTATTTACGGCCGTTGTTGCGGGTATTTGTGCGGGCGGGGATTGGAATTGCCCGCTAAAATGAAAACATACGCCGATATTCCACAGGCGTAAGCCCGGTATGCCGTTTGAAAACATCACGGAAATAATTCAAATCCTCATACCCGGTGCTAAACGAAACCTCCTTGATATTGTCTTTCCCGGCCTCTAAAAGTTGTTTGGCATGTTCAACTTTTACCCGTTGAATG
>CAIVGO010000618.1 GCA_903905445.1 uncultured Bacteroidota bacterium | reverse complement strand
TCCGAATAAAATCTCGGGCGTAGAGCGATCCTGTTGCTGCTCCCAATCGCCAGATTTCAGCACTCCGATGGCATCCGAAATCCGAAAAGCATCGACAGGCTTGCGGCTGGCAGAAACGACAATCTCTGCAAGTCGGGTGCTGTCTGTGATATCCGAATTTGAAACGGTTTGGGATTGGAGGCTGCTTACACAAAGCAGCAGGCTGGCAATAAAAACGGAGGATTTTATCATTTTCAGTACAATTTTGCCGAAAAGTAACTGATCCTGGCGTTTGGAGACATTAAGATTGGGTTAAGTATATAGCCAAAACTACTTAATGTACTATACAGCAATATTTTATAAAATATAAAAAATAAGATTAAATGCTTTTTACCCGTTTTAGCGCGTCAAAACCACATAATCGCGCAGTACGGTTTTTAAAAAATCGAGGCGGTTGGCAGGCGGGCGGTCCAGGCCCAGCAAGGGCATGAGGTGGGAAACCAAATCAATGATCACTTCTTCATGGGCCTGGTTGGGATATTGGCCATGCCGTGTCAGCACCGTTTTAATAAAAATCATATCCTGCTCCGAAAGGACCCGCACCTGTGGGTACACGGGGGTGTAATTTTGCAGGGAGGAAATGTTGAGAATGTCCTCCAGGCGGTATTGGTATTGGGTGCTGAGCAATTTGATGATGGTGGTATTGGCAGCCATATCACCCATGCGCTGGGCTTTGGGGCTGGTTTTAATCAACACAGACCCCAGCACACCCAGGCTCAAAAAGGCATCCATCAAGTACAAAATAGCCCGGAGCACCACATCGCCCCACTCCGGTTCTTTTCCGTCCAGCCGTACTACTTTGATGCCCAATACTTTTTTACCAGGTGTCTGCCCGGCATTCCAGATTTCAAAAAAGATGAAATATAGGAAAAAACCTACTGTAAAAACAATCATGATTAAGGTCAGCGCCACCTCGCCCATTTGACCGAATAATGCTTGTACCAATTGCATCAGGATAAAAGCACCAAAGCATACCAGCAAGAAATCCAACACCCACGCCAGCAAACGCTCGCGCAGGGAGGCCAGCTCGTATTCTATGGTAACATTTTGCGTGGTGGTGATGTCAATTGTTTTTTGCATCCTGTTTTAACCGGCTACCTGAAAATCGCGCAAAGCATCGTTCAGCGACACTTTTTTATCGGTGCTTTCCTGGCGTTGTCCAATAATCAGGGCACAAGCTACCTGATACGAGCCAGCAGGATATTCGCGGGTGTAACTGCCCGGAATCACCACCGAACGCGCCGGAACACGACCTTTCAGTATTTTGGGTTCCGAACCGGTTACATCTATTATATGGGTGCTTTGCGTCAGGACCACATTGGCACCCAATACGGCTTCCCGTTCTACATGCACGCCTTCTACCACAATGCAGCGAGAGCCGATAAAACACTCGTCTTCAATGATGGTCGGACTAGCCTGGGGTGGTTCCAACACGCCCCCGATGCCCACGCCGCCTGCCAGGTGTACATTGCGGCCAATTTGTGCGCAAGAACCCACCGTTGCCCAGGTGTCCACCATGGTGCCACTGCCTACCCAGGCGCCAATATTGACATAAGAAGGCATCAAGATCGCGCCGCGCTCTATAAACGCCCCATACCGCGCCACAGCAGGCGGTACCACCCGCACGCCTTTCTGGGCATAACCGGTTTTGAGCGGAATTTTATCGTGGTATTCGTACGGACCTACCTCAATGGTGTGCATTTCCTGGATGGGGAAATACAGCAACACCGCTTTTTTAATCCATTCATGGGTTTTCCAACTGCCATCCGGCATCGGCTCTGCTACCCGCAATTCGCCGGCATCCAGCAATCCTACCACTTCCCGAATCGCCTTTTTTGTTTCCCAATGGGTCAGCAGCGCGCGGTCGTTCCAGGCGGTTTCTATCAAGGTTTGTAAATTGCTCATATCGTTGTTGGTAATCGTTTTTTTTAAATTTTAAGTCGTCAGCAAAATCGCAATCAGGTAATCGGCCAGCAAAATCAAAATATCGCTGTACACCACCGCGCGGGTACTTGCCTGCCCCAATTCGATGCTGCCACCTTTCACATTGTAGCCTTGGTAACAGGATACGGAGGTCAAAATATAGGCAAAAACAAATGATTTTACATACATCATGAACACATTGTACGGGGCAAAATACGAACGCACCCCTTGAATATACTCTGCATCGGTAATCAAACCCGCTGGCACGCTGGCTAAGTAACCACCAACCACGGCAACAAATGCCGAAAAGGTAACCAGTAACGGAATCACCACCACCGCGGCAATGATCTTTGGCATAATCAGGTATGCGGCGGTATTGACGCCCATTACTTCCATGGCATCAATGTGCTCTTTTTGGCGCATGCCGCCGATTTCGGCCGCCATGTTGGAACCTACTTTACCCGCCAAAACTAAGCACGTAATCGTCGGCGATAATTCAATCAAAGCCAAGTCGCGCACAATGTAGCCAATGTAATAACGCGGCACCAATTGCCCGTCCAACTGATAAGCAAACTGAATGGCTGCCACCGCGCCAATAAATACCGAAATGAGGCAAACGATAATCAGGGAACCAACCCCGATATCATTCATTTGCCGCATGGTTTCTTTCCAATACATGGAAAATTTTTCAGGCCGTCCGAAAGCCTGTTTCATCATGAGCAGGTAGCGCCCTAAGTGGACGAGGTAATTGTATCGATCCAGAGATTCGTTCATATATGCAGTAGGTAGTAAGCGGTGCAAGGTCCATAAACGCAGGAAACTACACCGTGTTTTGCCAAATTTGAAAACAGGCACCAAAGGTTCGAGGTTTTTTGCAAAACTTTGCGCCGTCGCATGGTTTTTTTTGCCACCTTTTCGTCGTTTCTATCATTCGGTGTACAAACGGGGGCTAAAAAACGCGGCGGACTGCCAAATCGGCTCCATTTTTGTTTCCACCACACACAAACTACGTTCCAACACTTATGAAATTTGCCACCAAAGTAATTCACGCCGGCATTGAGCCCGATCCGTCTACCGGCGCGGTCATGACACCTATTTTCCAAACGTCCACGTATGCCCAAACAGCGCCGGGCGAACACAAAGGCTACGAGTACGCACGCACGCAAAACCCTACACGCAGCACCCTCGAGAAAAACCTGGCCGCGCTGGAAAATGGCGTGGATGCCATTTGTTTCGGCTCTGGTTTGGCTGCGCAAGACGCGGTAACTAAATTGCTCCAGGCGGGCGATGAAATTGTAGCGGTCAATGACTTGTACGGCGGTTCTTACCGTCAAATGGTGCGGGTATATGGTCCCTGGGGACTCAAAAGCAGATTTGTAGACCTATACACGGCCGAAAACTTAGAACAAGAAATTGGCCCGGATACCAAATTGATCTGGATTGAAAC
>CAIVGO010000617.1 GCA_903905445.1 uncultured Bacteroidota bacterium | reverse complement strand
TTTAAAATACCCGCCAATTTTGAAATGCATAAAAATTTGCCGCTGCCTTCTGAATGGCCTGACATAGAAGTGACACGATTTTTTGACGAATTGCAACTGCAAATTAATGCGGGCGCTACCGGTTTTGCCAGTGTAAAAGGCGGCCCTATCGACCATTATTTTGAGTGCCTCGAACCACTGAGCACGGCTTCTTTATCGGCAATTATGGTAAATCCGGATAAAACGCTGTTCATCAACAACGAAATGACCTCCGACATGAGCCTGGAGAACGCAACCAAATGGAAGGACGATTTGGCCAATATACTGGATACCCCCGCCCCCAACCGTTGTAAATTAGGACGCAATAACCTACCGAAAACCCTGTTCGGGAAAAAAGCAGCGGTGTGGGATGTTTTGGATAAAGACGGCAAACCTACCGGTGTCCGTATTGGATTGGTGGCTGCCGGGGAATTGTTGTATGGCGTTTTTGTGGTGGTTTTGAAGGGATAAGTATTCTTTAAACATATTTATACAATAGGTGTTTCTCAAGCACAAAATGCAGCCGATGAAATAAGCCAATCAAACTGCGTAAATGATAATCGTTTTAACATCAAAGCAAGTCGCATGGAAAAAATATTCAATTTGTTGCTATCGGACCGAACCAAAGAAGCCAGCGAAAAAGTCATTTTGACCATTGCGATTATTAGCTTTATGGTGCATTTGGTTATCATCCTGTTGGTACATTTAAATTTAATTCATATTGAATCAAATTTAGTAGGAAGCCCAATTGCCGCCATTTACACCCCCTTTTCTTTTATCCTGGTGTATGAAGTGTACCTTTTAATTTACTATTTACCCAGATCAATCACCATTTATGTAGGCAAACAATACGAAATTATCACCTTAATCATCATCAGGAGACTTTTTAAGGATCTCGCAAATTTAAACCTGTCTTCTGCTTGGTTTGAGACAAAAAGCGATTTGCAATTCACATACGATGTATTTGCTTCGATCATTCTTTTTTACTTTATCGCACTATTTTATAAAAGCATTAAAAAGAAAGAAAACCCTTTGGCAGGCAAACAGGAAAATCTTCAGGAAAATATCAAATATTTTGTGCTTATAAAAAAAGGTATTGCAGCGCTTTTAGTACCCGTTTTGTTGATTATTGCGATCTCTAGTTTCTATATGTGGTCTGTATCCGAACTTTCATTTAAAAACATCAACAGCGTGTTTTTTGATGAATTCTTTACGATCCTGATCATCGCCGACGTAATGCTCCTGCTTACGTCCTTCTTCTACTCCGATAAATTCCATAAAATTATGCGCAATTCAGGTTTCGTAATTTCTACGATCCTGATCCGACTTTCGTTTTCAGTAGACGGATTAGTCAATACCGTTTTGATTATCGGCGCGGTATCATTTGGACTATTAATGAATCTGATTCACAACCAATACGAAAAAAACGCGCAGGATCACAAATTCTAACCTCCCCCAACCTTTCCCTTTTTAAATCCGTATATTTGTACATAGCCAACATGAAGTGGTCTTGAAAACAGTTGGATTCAAATCCATTGAAAAATCGATTTTTTATCCACCCATCCTTCAAATCTACCTAAATCTTGGTTTAACCTACATCTTACAAATTACTGCCATGAAAAATCTAGTAAAAATCGCCATTTGCACCATTTTCACCGTGCTGGCCGCCTGCAAACATGAAAACGACCTCGACAATAAGGTCCCAAACTGTATTAACGACAAAGTGGAAGCACTAAAAGAACTTCCTCCACAAAACCCGCGCGCCGAAGTTTGGCAATGGGAGGTAGACGGCAAAACCTATTATTACATCACATCTGATTGCTGCGACCAATTCAACTATCTATATGATAATCAATGCAATGTGGTGTGCGCACCCGATGGCGGGATCACCGGCGGAGGCGACGGCACCTGCCCTAAATTCACTGGCAAAATTGATTCTACCCTAATCTGGAAAGACCCTAGGGAATAAAAAAACCGCCTCACTAACCCAAGTGAGACGGCCAAAAATAAATCAACCCTAAATCAAAAAACAATTTCTACCCAGATTTAAATGGATTTGAAGGATGGATGGATAAAAACTGATTTTCAATGGATTAGAAGCCAGCTGTTTTCATAACCACTATGCGCTGACGATCTACTGCTTCATCAGTTTTCCTGACTGTATCAAACGGCCATCGCCATCGTACAACTGCGCGATGTACATGCCCGGCATCAAACCAGCCGCATTCCAGTTTTGCAAAAATTCGCCCGCTGGACGGAATCCCTGGAAAACTTCTGCAACCAATTTGCCTTGTACGTCAAATACCCGCAAACTCAGTTTAGATGCCTGGTTTACCTGGAATTTGAACGTAGTTTGTGTGGTAAATGGGTTGGGATAGTTGGTCATCAACACCGGTTGTTGACGCAGACCCAGGCTACTGCCACCGTAATTGTCTTGGGTAGATGTAATTAATTTACCCCCACAATTACCCGTTCCGCTTTGTGGCATCGCCAAATAAGGGAAGGTACTGGTGAAAGGCTGGTCGTTCTTTTCTACACCAGTTGTGTAAGAAAGTACATTGACCAACTGCGCCGTCACCGGATTGGGTCCGCCAGCGGTGTAATCATCGTACCACAAACCAACGGCGGCCAATACAACACCACCCACTGCTTGCAATTCAATGCGGGTTACATCATCCTCCAAGCGACGACCGTTCGGGAAACCATCCATATTTGGAATGGCCTGAATATCGGTATTGCTGTTGTAGGCTGGATCAGTCAAACCCAATACCGCTGCATTTACCAGACCTAATGAACTGAATTTTGGGTCGTTGCGGTTGGTTACAGGTACCGCCATATTCAAACGCAACATATCACCGCCATTGGGTAAAAAGTTGTTAATGAACGGTTTACCAGGCGCCAATGGGTTGCCACCTTTACCGGTAGCCAACTGATACGGCGCCAAATTCGGAACACCCGTATGGAATATAGGCCACAAATCCACCGAGCGTGGCTGACCAGCCCCTGGCAACAACAATGTACCGAAAATAGCGTCATCCAATGCAGTTCCCGCCAAAGCCGGATTGCCTTTTAAGCCAAACAAGCCATTTTTACCATTGCGGAAGTCGAAAGCCTGTAAAGCATTGGATTGGATACGCAATGGACCAAATGCAGGTACTGCGCCGCCAAATTGCGAATCATCCATGTACAAGGCCAATTCCGGATTGTAAAAATAACCATCCAGGGTAAGATCGCTGAGCTCTTCGTAAGGCGTAATGGCATTCCAGAAGTCTTTTTTACCCACTGGGATCACCGCTTCATTGGTCAACGGCATGCCCAAACGAGAAACCTGGATCCAAGGACCAGAAAAACTCGGATCACCCGTGGCAGACAGGGTGCGGATTTGCTGCCGACTTGCAGAAGCCCACACACCAATCACGTAATTTGGATCCAAAATATTGATCGGTGTTGCAGGTGCGCCTGTTTTCAACAAAGATGAAATCGGAATTTGTAAGGCAATGGTGCTCACATTCATGCACTGCAAACCGTCTACCGGCGTACCGTTTTGACGAGGCGCATCGCCCAAATCAAAAATACCACCCAGGTCTACAAAAAACGGATCGTCAGTCGTACCACAAAATACGGTTTCACCTGTACCCGCAGTTGTAATTGCACCGTTCATCAAATTTGCATACGTCGTACCCAAACCCACGGCCGAACCGATAGAACGGTCGCCAACGTTGGGTGGAGGAACGATGCCATTTTGTACGATCGTCTGGAACGTTGCACCACCATCGGTGCTTTTTTCGAGCGTATAGGTGGTTTTGAGATTTTGTTGGCCCAAACGAATATTAAAAAACGTAGTTGGGTCCTGGTTTGTCTGGTTAAAGGTAAACCGGTAGGTAATTTCATCGCCTACTTTCGCCGGGTCATTGTCGATATGGATTTCATACCGAACATTTTGACCAAAAGAAAAATAGTTGGGGCCGCCTTGTGGCAATTGCATCGGCACATAGGTAGCAATGATGGTAATGGTATTGGGCTTATCCGGGCTGCGGAAAGCGTACAAATCCACGTTATCTGCCAGTGGATCGTTGGAAACCAAAGGCGCTTCCCGGTGACTGGAAGCCCAGCTGGCTGAAACCGCCATCGACCATAAGGCAACCGCCCAAAGGCCTTTTTTTATGAGAGAAAATTGCATTTTGTTTAAATTTTATCGTTTTGGAATAGATTACTGACCCACTTCGGTACCGCTCCAAGGCGTTGCCACGTAAGGGAAAGCGGTTTTAAAAGGCTTGTCATTTTGATTTACACCCGTGCGGTATGACAGCACATTGACCAATTGGGGAGTCACTGGATTGGCACCACCCGCCGTATAATCATCATACCAAAGACCAATCGCGGCCAAAGCAACACCCGCAACTGCTTGTAATTCAATCGCCGTCACATCATCCTCCAAGCGACGACCATTCGGGAAACCGTCCATGTTTGGAATCGCTTGCAAGTCGGCATTCGCATTGTAAGCAGGATCGGTTAAGCCTAAAACGGCTGCATTGACAATACCCATCGCACTGAATTTAGGATCATCGCGGGGTGTAACCGGTACCGCCATATTGAGGCGCAACATATCACCACCATTGGGCAAGAAGTTGTTAATGAAGGGTTTACCCGCCGAAAGTGGGTTGCCAAATTTGCCGGTAGCCAATTGGTAAGGGATCACGTTGGGAACACCGGTATGGAATATAGGCCAAAGGTCAACAGAACGCGGTTTTCCAGGGCCAGGCAACAATAAAGTACCAAAAACATTATCATCGAGGGCAGTGCCAGCAAGGGCAACATTGCCTTTTAGACCATATAAACCATCCTTGCCGTTGCCAAAATCAAAGCCTTGGAGCGAATTCCGTTGGATGCGCAAGGCCGCAAATGCAGGAACAGCACCACCAAACAAGGCATCATCCATGTACAAAGCCAGTTCTGGATTGTAGAAATATTCATCTAAAGTATTGTCAGCCAATTCATCATAAGGCGTCAAGCGGTTCCAGAAGTCTTTTTTGCCGATTGGAATCACGGCTTCATTGGTCAGGGGCATACCCAAGCGCGAAACCTGAATCCAGTTGCCGCTGCTTACCGGTGCTGCACCGTTGGCTTGGAGGGTCTGAATCGCCTGGCGGCTTGCAGATGCCCACACACCAATCACATAATCACTGTCGAGGATGCTGCTTGGAACTTGAGAAGCACCTGTTTTCAACAAAACGTTGATCGGAATTTGCAATACAATAGAATGTACATTGTAGTTGCCCAAGCCATCGCGGGAGTTGCCGTTTTGGCGTGGCGCATCACCCAGGTCGAAAATACCGCCCAGATCTACAAAAAACGGATCATCGGCAGGACCACAATACACCTTTTCGCCTGTGGTGCTGCTTGTAATAGCACCGGCAATCAAGGCATCGTAAGTAGTTCCCAAACCCACACCCGATTCAATAGAGCGCGGACCGATGTTCGGTGGCGGTACTTTGCCGTTGGTTACAATGGTGATAAAAGACTGGCCGCCATTGGTGCTGCGTTCAAGGGTGTAGGTCACCTTCAGGTTTTCCTGACCAAGTCTAATGTTGAAAAACGTGGTAGGATCCCCGTTTACTTTTTGAAAAGTAAAGCGGTACACAATTTCATCACCTGGTTTCGATGCATCGTTGTCGATGTGGATTTCATACCGAATGTTTTCACCAAACGTACTGTAGTTTGGGCCACCAAAAGGCAATTCAGCCGGAATGTAGTTGGCAATGATCGTGATGGTATTCGGATCGTCGGGACTGCGAAAGGCATACAAGTCCGTGTTGTCCGCCAAGGGATCATTGGCGATCAAGGGTGCTTCCCGGTGACTGGAAGCCGAGGCGCCTGCGCTGAACAGACACCAAAGCAAAGCGGGCAGGAATACTTTGCCGGACAATGCAGGTTTGAGTAATTGGATCATCTTTATTTGTTTTAAATTAACAAGTACAGGCATATACGAGGGGGCTGTAGCGTTTGGATTTTGGACGAAGCGTTAAAGTTGAAATTTTGAGGTGACACCTTCCAGCAGCAACCTTCAGAGGTGACACCTCCGACATCAACCACCTGAGGTGACACCTCCGACATCAACCACCTGAGGTGACACCTCCGACGTCAACCACCCGAGGTGACACCTCCGACATCAACCACCCGAGGTGACACCTCCGACAGCAACCTCCCGAGGTGACACCTCCAGAACAACCGCCCCAACAATCCCGAAAAACACCTATGAATATCTTGCAACAACCCCCTATTTTTACCCCGAAAACATCTTATCTAACCTATTTGCGAATTCCTTAAATACAAGGATTTGTAAAAACAACCTCTTCCTTTTTCTATGAAAAACCTTCAAGGCTGCTTGTTGGCGATGTTGCTGCTATGGACAGTAGCATGCAAAGACGAACCTGTAAAACCAGATGAGCCAACTTTTACAGTAGGCAAAAATCGTTTTACCACCCAAATCAATGGGGATGAACGAGAGTATTTTGTACACGTTCCAGCGGGATACACGGGCAACAGCGCCACACCTGTTGTATTTATGCTGCATGGTACCAGTGGCAATGGCGAAGAATTTTACAACAATTCCGGCTGGAAAGAAGTAGGCGAATCCAACAACATCCTTACGGTGTTCCCATCCTCCTGGCGCCATTGTATCAAGGATGAAGATGGTGTGGTCAAAAATACTACAAAATGGAATTCGCAACCTGCGGAATGGACATACTGCGCAAATGAAACCCCACGCGACGACATAAAATTCTTCCAGACCATCATTTCCGAGATGAAAGCCAAATATAATGTCGACTCAAAGCGAATTTATTTGGTAGGATTCTCGAATGGTGGGCAAATGGCCGCTAAATGCACCATCGTAATGAGCGACCAGTATGCAGCAATTGTGGAAAGTGCTAGTTCCTTATTTTTTGATTCTACCTATACCCCAGTGCGTAAAATGCCCATACTATTTCAGGTAGGCAATGAAGATTACGGTCCTGGCAATACGGGGCCCGCAATTCCACTGAGTTTACTCGACACCTTGATTAGTTCACCGGACATTCCGTTGCGCAATGGTAAATATTACCGAATTGCCCATACGCATATTGTAAGTTTTGGACTTGACCCAAATTTCAGCATTAGCGGCGATACCACTTCCGTTGTTTATGCTGACTACAAACCATTGACACCCAATCCGCTCAATCGTTTCCGCTTCGCGATGATCAAAGGCCTTGCCCATGCCTATCCGAATGGCAATAACCATCCCCTGGAAGCAGCCGTTTTAAATTGGGCATGGCTTAAACAGTATAGCCTGCCTTAAACTTCAATGATTGGAGGTGTCACCTCGGGAGGTGACACCTCCAATAAAAAACGCGTATTTTCACCCAAAAAACACAAATTGACTTGCGCCATAACCATTGATCACCAAGGTTTGCTACCATAATCAATTCAATTAACCATGAAAAACGCGCTAATTTTTACCTGCATCCTTCTAATCAGCGCACACACCAGCCTAATCGGCCAAGATTATGACGCCTGGCTACAATCAGAAAACTATGTGCCCAACCTGATCCGAAAAGGTTTAGCCTGGGATAAAATTGCCGATTCCATCCTACAAGTTTACCCGGATCAACAAAAGCAACTAAATCAAGTCCGTTTAGCCGATGAACTTCAAAAAACGGGCGCACCAAAAGATACCGGTCAACGCATATTACGGCAATATTTAGATAACCACGACCGCTCGTTTTTAAAGCAATTAGATGAAAAATTATTAAAATTAGGCCCTAAAGCAATACCCAGTTTAATTGCAGCCTTAAATACAGATGCTGCTACCAGACGCGTTGTGTACCGAGAGCGGTTCGAAGACCCCATCTTCTATCAATGCATTTCCGATATTGCCATGCAACATCTTGAAATGACGACCGGCATTTATTTTTTCCGAAATTTCGCATTTCCCCTCAACTTGTTTTCAAATGCACCCATAGAAGAACGCAATGCTATTATCAAAACAATTCAAATTTGGCACGAAAGAGCCCAAAATTTGAACAAACGGGAGCAAATCAATCTCTTTTTATCGGATTTTCCCCACTACAAATACGGTTCGTCCATTTACACCGCAACAAATCTTGCAAAAGCAGGCGACACCACAAACGCTATTTTCCATTTAAAATACTATTATAATTTATGGAAATTGCCCTGTGTTTCAAACATCCTGATCGCCAACCTGATCAAAGACCTTGGAGAAGACGTGGCCATGGAGGATTGCCTACACCGCATTTATGATTATCGTTGTATGCGTGAGTCTGGAGTAGACTGCGTATGGTATATTTTAAAGAATGCACGCGCAGACATTCCTTACAAAGTCCTGGCCGATATAGTCGCAACCGAACGGTACAGTCGCATGAAAACCAATGATAATCAGTACATTTGGCCTACTATTTTTAACGAAATGGCCCTGACAAAAACCCAATGGGCGGTCCCAATCCTGGTGGAATTAATGCGCATTGATCTGCCTGTAAAAGACACTCCGTTGCATGCCCATGCTTGGAAACAAATTTATCCAGATCAATACAATGCGTTATACAGGGTGTGTGATTTCGCCATGTGGAAACTTAAAGAATTGGAACCCAATATAGTACCCACGCTAAATTGGGACAATCAACCGGAAAGAGATGCTGTGATTCGACAAATTTTGAGCAATAAAGACGCAAAACACTAAAATATTTTATCTTTTTAAATGTAAAATCAGGTAATAAATTAACCAACCGAGGGCGCAAAAAGATTGTAAAATAATAGCGCTTAGTCATTCTGCTTAACTTAAGTCACAAGCAAAGGTTAATTTTGACCTAAGAAAGTAGTTATTGAAACTGCTTGATAAACGTTTATAACATCTTTAAAACCAACCACCATGTTTAAAATTCAACACAATGCCCTGCTGTTCGGCGCAATGGCCCTTTGCTGCCTGCTCGCTTGTAGCAAAGCTGCAGAGCCCACCACCCCAACCCCTACCGACGATCGCCCCATCCTCAAATTTAATGTAAATGGTGCAACTGCCGATTTTAAAGTTGGTGCAGTATTGGTAAAAGACAGCAATACCTTCTCGGTGGGTTTTGAATATTTAATCAACCCCGGCCCAAACTTTATCGTATCCATCATCAACATTCCAAACAAAATTGGAGCCCATGAGATTACTAAAGACGGATATCCTTCTTTTAAAACAAATGGTAACATATTTGTTTTAAGTGGAGATGCCGTGTATGACACCTATTATGTATATGAAAATATCAACAATAACTTCACCATTTTAACCGACGATGTTGCCAATCAAAAAATCACCGGAAATTTGAAATGTACCTTCGTACGGGAAAATGACTTTCCGAAAAACCATTCCTATCCCGACACCTTGGTGATTGAAAAAAGCGGTTTAGAACTCCCTTACAAAGTCAATTAAATAGATTTAATAGCAAAGGGGCGCAACCCGCAATACTGGAGGTTTTATTTCGCACAGATGTTACCCAGAAAAAAAGAGCAGATGTTACACAGAAAAATCTGTGTAACATCTGCGAAAAATATTCTGTGCATCATCTGCGCGAAACCACCCTCAAAAACCTATATCCCACCAATTAAATGATTGCGGAAGGCATCCACAAAAATACGGTGGTCTTCGCGTACCCGCGCTGCATATTGCTCGCCAAACTGGGTCATGTACGCCACATATTCCGCTTCACGACCATCCAACACCTGGTTGATCGCTTCATCAATGGAGTAATCTACCAAAGTCTGGTCGCTGTCATCATCCGAGCAGCAATGGATTTTGGCAATACATTTACCCAAACCTTCTACCACCGCCAAAATATCATCCATATCGTTGATGTCGTCCCATTCCAAATCGGACGTGTACGGAGAAATTTCGGTCACAAACATCGCGTTGCCATCCAGGGTTGAATAACCCAAAAACGGATCCGCATTGGCCTGCAAAGCGCGTTGGGAAACTGCTGTGCGATGCCCTTCATTGACAAAATATTGTGCCGCTTCCGGGTCGTTCACATACTTGCTGGCAGCCGATGGTTGCGCAATTTTCATCGAAAGGATCAGGTCGTTTTCCAATGCCTGCGTTTCACCCTCCAACAAAATGCTGTAAATTTTCAATCCCGCGCTGCCAATACCCAAACCACGCCGTAAAGCGATGTCTTTGATCTCGTAGGTCATTTTC
>CAIVGO010000616.1 GCA_903905445.1 uncultured Bacteroidota bacterium | reverse complement strand
TTGGGCGTCAATTCATTTTGCAATAATTGCATCAAAGCGACCCTTTTGATCGAATCTTTGACATCAAATTCATAAAATAAAGACTCTTTGCCCGTGATGGCGCTGTATGGATGGCTGGCGCTGACCGGAATAATTTTGCCATTTACAGGATCAAACTGCACCACTACAAATCCGCGGTCGACACCATAATCGCTGGCCCATTGAAAAGTCGTTTTAGGTCCTTTTGAATAGGCGTCCAAAATCATGGGTATTACGGGTTCTTTAATACGGTATGCGATGCGCAAATAGGCATATGCGAGGCCGTTTTGCAATTTCCACTGCCCGTTGAGGGAGTCAATTTGCAGGCCATACAGGGTATTTTCGTTAAATTGTCCTTTGTCCGACTGGCTCCAACCGGGCGCAGATTTTGCCAAATGGGTAAAAGATTGGGTTTTCCACACATAAGCACCATTCACGAGGCTATCTCGGGTGATGCGCCAATAATACACAGTGCTGTCGGTGGGCAATAAGTTGGGCGTCCAGGAAAAAGTCCCCCCGGTTCCGATGGTTTGGGCTTGTTGCAAAAAGGGGCTGGAGAAGGTTTGGGTGGTATCCAATTCCCAACGATAATACGCATTTGCACCCGCAGCGGTCACCGCGGCAGCTTGTAAATGCACTACATTGGTGTCGATCAGCGCATAATTGGGCGGATACACCACTTGCACGTCGTTGTTATAGAGGAACACCTCCACCCCGGCTTGTCCGAGGCCATCGGTAAGGTCATTGTTGAGTTCGGCGGCGAGTGGTTGTTCGTCAATTTTCAAGGCAGGGTCTACCCTACCCAATAAACGTCCCAGCCCGGGCGCCAATCCGGAGGTGGGCAAATCAAGTTGTAGTTTTTGCCGGAAACCTGGCCCGGCGATACTGTCTATTTTCAGCAAGTGCAGGCTATCTTTTGCATCGCGCAGTTCAAAACGCAGATCCACCGGGTTGGGCACATTTTTACCCAAATTAACCACATCGAAATCCAATTGAAACGTACCCTGGTCGATGCTAATCGGGTTAGGCCGTATGCGTACACTGTTTCGGTCAATCAGGTAATCGGGGGTTTGTGCGGTGTGGATGTGTACCGCCGGGTCGCCGATCAATTGCATTTGGTGTAAAACGGCTGTCAAACTTTCAAAATTATCGGCTGGAAAGGAAGCGATGGTGGCATTAATGGCTTTTCCGAGGCTTTTTCCGTACTCTGGTCCGCCCAAGCGTTCGTAAAATCGCTTGCCGTAAGCGTGCAGTCCATCGGTATAACTGTAATAAACGGAAGCCAAATAGGCAAGCGCACCTTTATTGCGGGCCAATAAAAACTGCTCACCCAGGCCTTTTGCCGGGTTTGAACACTGCCCGGTGAAGCAGCCCATGATCAGCATGAGCGGGTATTTGCCTTTATTTTGATAATTTTCTACCAGGCCAATGTCGTAATCCAACACAAAAGGTGAAGTGTGGCCAAAGTACATCCAGGTAGATACCCCCGCATTCAAAGAGGCCGAAATTTGTTCAAAAGGGGGCAATTGAACCGGATCATTGGAGGTTTTGTACAGGGTGGTCACCTCGGCCCCGATTGCGTTGTTTTGCAGTTCGGCGCGCATATCCTCCACATAATTAGCGATGGTGGATTGGTCGTCGGTCAGGCCGGAACTAATGTGCAAGGCGCGTTTGTGCCAGGCTTTGGCGGCGATGCTTTGTTCGGGATTGGCAAGATCCTGTTCGTGTTGCTGGACTTTTTCCAGGTAATAAGCAATTTCGAAGGGTTTGACTACAGGTAAACGGCCAATTGAAAGTGCCGGTTCAGCAATGCGGTTGCCCGGCAGTACATACAACAAATCGGAACCCACTACGCCATAATCGGGCAGGAAAAACAGCGAATCTTTCAATATATTTTGCTGCGCGGAAGTTCGGAACGTATTGTGGTCCAAGCCTTTACCTATGAGCAACACATATTCCGGGTTCGTCCATGTTTTTTTAATATAATGGCAAAAGTTTTTGATCGAAATAGGGTGAAAACGCGCGCCATAGGCAAATTGCGCATAGAGTTCTTCAATGTCTACCACCGTCGTCTTGTACGCACCGCCTGCTGCACTGGCGCGATAATCGGCATAAGCTTTTACATGGTTGGCCCCCGATGCCAAGGGGTCCGCAGTCAGACGCTTGGTGGTAATCAGGATGTAATTGGCATCTTCCTGGGAAAAATTGCGAAACTGAACGGTGCCGGCAAGTACGGGTGTTTTGACGGCCGAGGTACTAAACACAACAAGATGCCGGGCCTGGTTAGAAGGGGGTAAAAAGACCTTGAGTAAACCGGCCTCAAAAATTGCTTCCAGGCGTTGCTGGTTGGTTTGATCCACGACGATTGGAACACCGTTGTTCGGGGCAAAACCACTGATTTCCAGGTAATTACCTGTGGTGGCGGCATCCAGATCAAATTCTGCAAGGGCGGCGGCAGGAAAGTTGAAATTGCGCGGATACCGAAGTGCTACACCGCTTAATAGATGTCGGTCGTCGGCATTGGCGGTAGATTTCAGTTTTATCTTGAGCAAGCCGTTGGGCAAGGAAAGCGGTACTTGCACGGTGGGCGTTACAATGTTGAAATCGCTAAAGGCTTGGGTATAAAAAAGGGAATCATTGAGGCGGAGTTCGAGGTTGTGATCGCCCAAATCATGTACGGCACGCATGGAGACTTGCGCATCGGGTCCGGCGGCAAATTGTTCTGTGAGCGGTATATCGAGCAAGGTTTCAGCAGCCTTTGCTTTTGCGTACCCGTCACCATTATAATAGGAATAGCGGATTTGTGTCTCGATGTTTCGTTTAAAATAACCATTGGTAAAAAACTGCAAATTGGTAAACCAGCACCAGGGCGTTTTAACCGGAATATTGCTTAAATCATTGACAATCGGCGCATAACGCAACGGCGCGCTGCCATCCTGCCAAGTAAGGTAGTAAGTAGTTGTATCGTTCACCAGGCTGTACCAGGGGTTCACATTTTCGGCTGCGGCATCGGTAAATAAAAAACGATCCACTTCATCGCGGTTGCGTTGGCCCCAAAATTCGATAAAATCCTGATCGCCGATAACGCCTTCTGTGGTGGTAAAAATCGGCACTTGTTTGCCATTACAGTATAATCGCAAATCGGCACCCGTGGTTCCTGCTGCAATACCCGACGCTGCCAATTGCGCCCCATTGGCCCGGTAAATGCCATCTGCCGCCACCTTGATGCGCAAATAAGCGTTCGAATACCGAATCCATTCATTGCCATACAAGGTATCTGCGCCAACCACCATTTGTGCGTTCAAAAACGGGATGGATGCGCAATAAAAAAGACAACAGAACAAAAAAAACTTCATTTTATACATCATGGGTAAGCCGTAACTTAATCGTGGTACACTGCAAGGCATGAAAAAGGGTAAATGAAACCTACGGTGGGTAAGTTGACATAAATTTATATCAACTATAATAAATTGATTAAAAGCACAGTTATAGGTTTTTTCGGATTATACCGGGGTAAAAAGGCCCCGTTTCGGCGTTCTTTAACCGATCAAAGGTACGTTCCGAATAAGAAGTACTTGTTAATTTTCAATCCAAACACCGCCTTTTATGTCGCATTATTTACCCATGCTTGTTTGCCTTTTAATGGCAAATGTGCTCATTGCACAGTGTCCTGTGCTGGAATTAGGTGCCTTCCAACAAATACAACGCACGGAAGGGCCCGAAAAGGAGGCCAAAATACTGGCCCAGGGCTTCGATTTACACAGTGATTTTGTGCTGGGCGGCAAAAAAATGCGCCGTTTCAACAAATGCTGGAAAGGAAATGCCGGAAAAGCACGGTACGAACAAGTACTACTCTGGAACAGCAGCGCCAATCAGGTAATGTTGTTGCTTTCCGATGAAGCGCAGTACCAAACGATGCGCACGACCATTGAGGGCCGTCATAACACCAGCAGTGCCCAGAAAGGCGATAACTTTTATATTGGAACGATGTTTCGCTACCAATATAGTGTACAACAATTGGACGCAGAACCGTATTTCGCGATCGGAATCGCGTTCAAATGACAAATTAATTACCCGCTATTTTATTGCAGCATCGTACCTTTGCGGCTTCACTTTTTCAAATTGAGCATGAAAGTATTCAAATTTGGTGGCGCCAGTGTAAAGGATGCCGCAGGTCTGCAAAATGTTGCATCGATTCTGAAGCGTTTTCAGGACGAACAATTGGTCATTATCGTTTCGGCGATGGGTAAAAACACCAATGCCCTGGAGGCGGTGCTGGCTTCCCATGCCAAACAGGACGGTAAGGCCCAGGAATTATACGATGCAATCAAGGAAAGCCATTATGACCTTTGCCGCGCCCTGTTTGATGCCAACGATGAGGTTTTTTCGGCGGTAAACGACACGTTTGTGGAAGGCGAATGGGTGTTGGAAGAGGCTCCGTCCGACAATTACGATTATATGTACGACCAATTGGTGAGCGTGGGCGAACTCGTCTCTTCCAAAATTCTGGCTGCCTATTTGAATAAGGCCAGTTTGAAAACCCAATGGCTCGACGCCCGCGATGTGGTGGCGACCGACAATACCTACCGCGAAGGCTGGGTAATTTGGGATAAAACGAAGGCAAATGCCCAAAGAATCGTGCCGCCCATGTTGGCGCAAGGAGGATTTGTGGTTACGCAGGGCTTTATTGGCTCAACTTCCGAAAATTTCACGACTACCCTCGGCCGCGAGGGCTCCGATTATTCGGCTTCTATTTTTTCACACTGCCTGGATGCCGAAAGCATGAGCATTTGGAAAGATGTTCCGGGGGTGTTGAATGCCGACCCGCGTTTGTTTGAGCATGTGATCAAACTGGACCGGATTTCATACCGGGAAGCCATTGAAATGACCTATTACGGTGCTTCGGTGATACACCCGAAAACCATTAAACCGCTTCAAAACAAGAATATTCCCTTGTATGTGAAGTCGTTTATCGATCCAGACGGTGTCGGAACAGAAATCAGCAGCGACAATGAAGAAACTTATCCGCCGATTATTGTGGTGGAAAAAAACCAGGCTTTGTTGCACATCAGCACGCTCGATTATTCATTTGTGGCCGAACACCACATGGCACGCTTGTTTGGTAAAGCCGCCGATTTGCGCCTGTTTGTCAATATGATGCAAAATACAGCCATCAGCTTTACCATTTGCGTGCCCAACATCCCTGATCGTCTCCAAAAATTCATCGAGGATGTTTCCGACGAATTCAAAGTAAAAATGGAATCCGGGCTGGAGTTACTCACCATTCGCCACTATAATGAAGAGACCATTGCCAATTTGAAAAAAGGTAAAATGGTGTTGTTTGAAGAACGTATTCGGAATACCCTGCAAATGGTGGTTAGAAATATTCCTGCGGTGGAGCGCCGGGAAGTGGATATTGCTGGGTCTAAGGCTTCCTAGGCTAGGGAGAGAAAAAAGGGGTTCCACGGAGGAGCTCGGAGGTACGGAGATGCACGGAGAAAAAAGGTTTAATGAGATGTTCGGAGGAACGGGGCGGGACACAGAACAAATAAAAACTCTGTGAAACTCCGTACCTCGTATGTTTGCCACCAGTTCATTGAAATAAGATTTTAAGTAGTTTTG
>CAIVGO010000615.1 GCA_903905445.1 uncultured Bacteroidota bacterium | reverse complement strand
GCCAGATAAACAACATACAATCCAAGCCTGGTCCGGCGGCCGATAGTTTAAAAATAGACCTTCATACCAAGTTTCTGGACACCTTTTCGCTCGATTTAGTGCTTCATGAATCCGTTACAGATAGCTTAGGCGGTCTCCGCATGCAATTACAAATGGGCCGGGGTAACCTCGAATTATTGAATACGTTTTTACCCCATCTTACCCCGATTTATATTAAATCCGGCATGGTAGATTCCTTGTCTATGGATTTGATTGCAAATGATTTGAAGGCACAAGTGCATACCCAGTTTTACTACCATAATTTAAAAGCGGGGGTAGCCTTGCCCCATCCGACCAAATTTCAAAGGCGCAAAATGCGGATATTGAACTTTCTGGCCAACCGCTTTGGCATACACCACAATAATTCAAAACGAAGTGTGGATGTCGAATTTTCCAGACTTCGGGATAAGTCGGCGATCAGTTATTTCCTGAAGTCCGTGCTGGAAGGGGTGGCAGAAACCGTTTCACCGCTCATTAATAAGATGTATAAGCGGCATCGTTTAAAGGGATTGAAACTGGCATCCTAAACCCTGAGGTGACACCTCCTCCAACTTTTAAAATAAAAAAGGGCTGTCTCAAAGCGCATTGCTTCAAGACAGCCCCTATAAAAATGGGCATTTACCCCTTATTTCAATTTCAATTTAGTCGCAACCGTAACTTTTTTGGACGCTTGTTCTTCATTGAAAGGTTTCAATTCGATGGTGTAAGTTTGCTCACCATCGCTCAGCACACCCAGTTCATTGCTGTTTTTCTTGATTTTTTGATCGGCGAAGTGATACACTTGCTTATAGCTCATATCGGCAAAAAACGTTTTCATCATATCCATGTTTTCCGCTTCTTCGCCGCTGTTTTCGGCCAATGATTTTTTCATTTGCGCGCCAATGTCGCCATCGCCCGTACGTTCGAAGTTTTTGCCGTCAAACTTGTAAATCTCATCGGTTTTGCTCTCAAATTTGTCTTTATTGATGATTTTTAAAGCGCGGTTGAGGGCCGTAACATCGGCAAAATCAAAGCTGTATCCAAATTTGAAGGACGCGGTGTCATTCACTTCAACCACATTGCTGATGCCTTGCACCCCTTTGATGGTCGCAGCAACACTGCTCAATTGTTCGCCCATTTGTCCCATGGAGTTATCCGGAACATCCGCGCCGGCAGCAGCAGCCGTACTGTCGCCGCCCATGCCTTTCATCATTTCCATCATTCCTTTAATTTCACTCATATCGAGCGTCATTTTATACGTACCACTGCCATTTTTATGGAAGGTTACATCTTCAATAATGTGCAGACAGCCGCTCATTGTAAGGGCGCCTACCGCCAAAAAAACCAGTAAAAGGCTTTTGAATTGTTTCATGGATTGTGTGTTGTGTGTTGGAAATTACTCTATTGTAAAAGTTTGTACCGCTGTTTCTTTGGTTCCGGTACCGTCCCGCATCAATTCGACCGTATAAACGCCTTTTTGCAAATAATATTTGCCATCGTCGGCTTTCTTTAGCGTAGATGCTTTTTTATCATCCTGGGCGTTTTCCTTAAGCCACTTTTGATATGGCTTCAGGGCCGATTCCTGTAAGGTCAGGTCAAAGGTAAAGGTGTTGAAGCCTTTTTTGCTATTTAAGGTACCTGAATTTAAAACCAGGCCCGCTTTTGTTCGCACTTCCCAACGCACATCTCCAGCAGCAGTAGCATGATAATATATGGGGTAGCTTTCCGGTTTTTGTTCCTCCCAAGGCGAAATTCGGCCCCAACTGCGGCTAAAAGCAACATTTTCCAAATTAAAAAGCCACAAAGGAGCTGCCAATAATTCTGGTGTCAATGCTTGCAAAGGAGCAACGTTCATTTTGTACATGGATCGTCCATGCGTTCCAATAACCAATTCCTTTGCTTTAGCCTGCACCACCAAATCATGCACGGGCGTATGCGGAAACTGCCCACCAACCATTTGAAATGTTTTTCCCCGGTCAATTGAAATATACAAACCATGATCGGTTCCTACATACAACAAATCCGGGTTTTCCGGGTCTTCGCGCACCACATTGATTGGCTCGGCAGGCAAATCCAGGCCTAAACGCACCCAATTTTGGCCATAATCATCCGAACAATATAAATAGGCGGTAAAATCGTCCCAACGGTAACCATTTAGGCTCACGTACACGCGGGCTTGCACATGCGCCGACGCTTGTACGCGCGAAACCCATAAATCGGAGGGCAATTGCGCACTGATGTTGTTCCAGTTATTGCCCCCATCGCGGCTTACATACACCAAACCATCATCAGCGCCTGTGTACAAGAGGCCAAATTTCAGCGCACTTTCGTGTATGCTCGTCAAGGTACCATACGGCACATTGCCTTTTTTGCCGCCTTTGGTCAGGTCGTTCGAAATAGCCTCCCAATGATCGCCCTGATCGAAAGACCGGTACAAGCGGTTGGCCCCCAGGTACAGGACATCCTGGTTGTGTTTGCTCAAGTGAATGGGCGTCTGCCAGTTGAAACGCAGTGGCCGTTCGCCCAGGTCGTGTTTGGGACTGATAAATTTTTGCCGTCCGGTCGTTTTATTGATTCTGAAGTAGTTGCCAAATTGAAATCCGGTATAAACCGTGTTGTTATCGCGGGTATCCACGGCAACCTGCATACCATCGCCACCAAGCAAGAACTTGTACGGATATTGCCCGTTTTGGTGCCATTCTGTGGAGGCGACATAATCGGAAGGACCAACCCACACCCCATTGTCTTGCGCACCGCCATACACATTATAAGATGAAGCATCATCTACGGCAATGGCATAAAACTGACCTACTGGCGGGTTATTACATTTTGTCCACGATTTGCCATTGTCCCAACTCAGGTTGAGTCCACCATCATTGCCATTAACCAAATGGCCAGGCCGCGCTGGATTGACCCACAAAGCATGATGGTCGGCATGAACATTATCACCCTGAATGTTTTTCCAGGTTTTGCCACCATCTGCACTGCGAATGATCATATATCCCAAAAGATAAACCTGATCGGGATCATTTGGTGCACAGCGAATGTTGGAGAAATAATAGCCGTAAGAAAAATTGATGTTTTTAAGGGGTTCGGAGTGGGTTTTTGTCCAGTTTTGGCCACCGTCTTCGCTTCGATACACTTCCGCGCCCGGGTAGTCCGTATTGAACAGGTTCGTATTGGCGTCTTCCAGGTATTCCACCAAGGTGATTGGGGTAATTTTACCCTTTTCCACCATATTTTTGATTTTTTTGGCATTGTATTGCGTTGGAAACTGGTTCGTTTTTAAAAAATCGGCCAATTTTTCGTCTGGCAATTTTATAAAATCCGCCACCGAAATAGCGCGCAATTGGTCGTTCGTCAGTCCTTTTTCGTCCTCATCAACTTTGGGTTCATTGGGGGTTTGATTGTCGATACTTGCATACAGGATGGTTTTCCCGTTTTTGATTCCGGCCGTCAAGCCGATACGCCCTGCAAAGGCCCCATCGGGAAATCCATGGCCTTTACTGCTGATTTTTTGCCAGTTTTGGCCACTATCCGTACTTTTCCAGATACCAGAGCCTGCGCCAGCGCCATTGAAGTTCCAGGCGCTGCGGCTGCGTTCCCAAGTGGCTGCGTACATGGTCGCAGGTTCTGCCGGATCCAGACAAAGGTCAATGGCCCCCGTTTGCTGATCGACAAACAAGGTACGTTCCCAGGTAAGGCCGCCATCGGTGGTTTTATACACCCCTCGATCGGGATTTGGAGAGTATAAATGGCCCAAAACAGCCACCCACACGATATTTGGATTGGTTGGATGTAAAAGAATGCGGCCAATATGGTGGCTTTCCGATAAGCCGCGGTGTTCCCAGGTTTTACCCCCATCGGAACTGCGGTAAATGCCGGTGCCTGCATAAGAAGAGCGGCTGCTATTGGCCTCCCCGGTACCCACCCACAGGATATTATTTTTCCAGTCGACGGCGATATCACCGATGGTCATACTGGCCTGATTTTCAAAAACAGGCGTAAAATGTGTGCCATTACTTTCGGTATACCACAAACCACCCGAAGCATAAGCAGCGTAAAAATGGGTAGGGTCGGCTGGATCAACATCCACATCGGTAATACGACAGGAAAACACCGATGGGCCGATGTTTTGGGGTTCCAGATCGGGCAATAGTGTTTGCGCAGTCATACTTTTGCGCTGTTCATAACCCGTCATCCGCATATCGGACGATGTTGGAATGATTTGAGCGGTGGCGTGCGTTACACAAAAAAATGCAACAAAAAAGAAGAGGGGGAATCGCAAAAACAACATAGAAAATATTTTTGCGACAAGGTACAATCAAATTTTATTTTAGTCCTACTTCAATCACCTCCCGAATATTTCCGTACACGACCGGATTGGTATCGAGCCAACTGCGCGGATTTACCCATAAAATTTGCTCAATATCTTCCTCGGTTTGAGGTGTCACCTCGGTATCGGTGGTGGACATCCGATACCACCAGGTCGTTTTTAAAATTTGTTTGTCTTTGAGCGGGTAAGTATGGTAGGTGTGGCACAAAAATTCACCCAGTTGAATATTGACCAAGCCTGTTTCTTCCTGAACTTCGCGAACAGCCGCCTGCTCCGGTGTTTCGCCCGGGTCGATTTTGCCTTTGGGCATGTCCCAGGAGTCTCGGCGATAAAAAACGAGCAAATTATTTTCCAGATTGGTGACATACCCACCGGCTGCTTCCAGGACTTTAAAGCAAGACTGAAAATCGTTCCAAAGACCTTCAACATCCTCCGTATACAGCACCACGGCATTGGTTTGCACCTTGTTGAGCAGATCAATGTAATTTAGAATCATCTTTTTTTTGCCTGTAAATAGCGTTATAAAGGTGTTTTTATCGGCTTGATACGGTAATTTCGCCGCTTCTTCAGGACTTGTGATAAAAAGGGGTGAACCGTTTATATAGATTTTATACTTTTGCCCTTCCATGGAGAAAATGTTTTTGGCAAAATTAAGCGGTTCCCGTATACTTATGTCAATTTTCTTCACGGAGTTCATTTTGACTCTATGCCCATCATCCATTCCATGCATTACGCTTCCGAAGTAGCCCGGCATTTATTAGCAATTAAAGCGGTCAAACTCAGCCCCAAGGCTCCCTTCACCTGGGCTTCCGGTTTGCTTTCCCCTATTTATTGCGACAATCGTGTTGCGCTCTCCTACCCTGCTGTCCGCAATTTTTTAGTAGATTGTTTGGTAGAACAGGCAGCAACCTTTGGCGATTTCAATGTCGTGGCCGGTGTCGCAACTGCGGGCATTCCGCACGGTGCCTTGTTGGCCGATCGCCTGGGAAAACCTTTTGTGTACGTGCGTTCGGGCGCGAAAGAGCATGGCCGCAAAAATTTGATTGAGGGTGAACTTCCTGCGGCTTCCAGGGTTCTAGTCGTGGAAGACCTGATTAGTACGGGAGGCAGCGTACTAAAGGCTATCGATGCCTTACAAGATGAAAAAGCAGAAATTGCGGGTGTATTGGCCATTTTTCAATATGGATTTGCAAAGGCCGATGAAGCATTTGCAGCGCGTAGTATTCTTTTCAAAACCCTCACGCATTACGATATTTTAGTTGAAGAGGCTGTTAAGTCCGGTTATATTGCAACTGAAGATCAGGAAACACTAAAGCAATGGCGGCAAAACCCCGATGGTTGGGGCGCTTTATATGCATAAACACTATCTTTTACCAAACAGACTTTTGATAAGCCCAACTCCAAACGCAAAATATTTAATCACATGCAATTAATTACTCCAGCATCGGAATCCTTTCTTCGGCAGTATTTGAATAATGCTAGCCCTACCGGCTTTGAGTCATCCGGACAACAACTTTGGCTTGATTATATTCGTCCTTATGTGGATGAATGGCAAGTTGATCCCTATGGCACCGCTTATGGCATCATCAACCCGGGCAAAGATTTTAAAGTGGTCATTGAAGGCCATGCAGATGAAATCTCCTGGTTTGTCAATTACATCACCGACGATGGGTTTATCCATGTAATTCGCAACGGCGGAAGCGATCATATTATCGCGCCTTCTATGCGTGTGTGGGTGCACCTGCGCAAGGGCGGCAAGGTTCCGGGCGTGTTTGGCTGGCCTGCGATCCATACCCGCACCGATAAAGACGCAAATTTGGCCCCTTCTTTAGAAAATATTACCATTGATATCGGTGCCAAAGACCGCGAAGAAGTACTCAATTTGGGTATTCACGTAGGTTGTGTGGTAACATTTCAGGATGAATTTACCATTTTGAACGATCGTTATTACACCGGACGCGCCTTAGATAACCGCATGGGTGGTTTTTGTATTGCGGAGGTGGCAAGGTTGTTGAAGGAAAATAAAATTGAATTGCCTTATTCTTTGTACGTAGTCAATTCCGTGCAAGAAGAAGTGGGTTTACGCGGTGCAGAAATGGTGGCTTATCGCATTCATCCCGATGTAGCGATTGTAACGGATGTGACGCACGACACGCATACGCCGATGAT
>CAIVGO010000614.1 GCA_903905445.1 uncultured Bacteroidota bacterium | reverse complement strand
TGGTTCGAACGCGTTGGCGTCATATTATTCGGTGTGGTGAATGTGATTTTGTACTGATTGTCATTTGCACCCGGACCATCGGTCAGGCCGCAGAAGTAGTACTCACCGGTTTGGAAGTTACCAGTGCCCGTTGTTGCAGGTGGGTAAACCACATCTGCGTTTAAGCCAGAACCGCCAATGGCACCATCCGCACCCAACCAGGTGAGGGTAACAACTGCGTTATTGATGCCTGGTTCGCCAGCGTCTTGTGTACCATTGAAATTATAATCTTCAAAAACGAAGTTGCCGAGTTTACCTAACTGCAATTTGTAGTCTTCGATCTCACCGTCTGGAACAAGTCCAGTTTGTGAATCGGCTGCAAGGTTACCAGCAGGGCTCAAACGGAAACGGATGTATGCTGCTCCACCTGCTGCAAAGGTTGCCGTTGAAGGCACATTGAAACAAAGTTGCGCATTGGTCAAACCGCCATTGGGTACCACAGCACCACCATTGGCGCCATTAAAGCTGCCAGAGGTAATCGCTTCATTGGCCTGGAATGTACCATTACCATTGAAGTCTACCCACATTTGAAGTACCGCAGCGCTGCCCGTCATATTCATGGCATTTACCTGAATACATGCCTGCGCGCCAGGAATCATTGGTGTAATAAAGGTCACACCGTTTTCGTCATCACCTGGAGGAGTGGATGTACCCAAAGTAACCAATCCTACATTGTTATCGTCACCACCGGTCATCAAACCGGCCATAGCTTCTGGTGCACCATCTAATTCTGCATCCACACTTGCACCCAATTTCAAATCGGTGTTGATCAAGTGGTTCGGAGCATTTGTACCAGCAGTACCATACGTATTTGGCAAGTCACCATAGTCATAACAGCCCAAAATACGATCTACCAAACGGCACAGACGGTTCGTCTCGTCCACTACAGTAACTTTTACCATTTCACCAGGCGCTACATTGTATGGACCATAAGGGCCATAAGCCTGGCCATAATTCAAGCCAGTTACTACCGCCAACTGCACCGTAGGAAGGTTTGGACGGCAATATTCAATGAACAGGGTGTAAGTATTGCCACCCGCAGTACCGGTTTTAAACGCTGTAATCGACTGAAGGGTGATTTTATCATCGTTCAGGTTATTCGGTGTTCCGTTGTTATCGCAAGAAGGAATAATACGCGTACCAGAAAGGATACAATCTGGCGGTGTGATACCCATGTCCAACGTAAGGTTCACCTCAGGAATACCCAAAGTAACCATTTGCGACATACCCATAACCGGGTCAACATCACTATCCAATGCATCGCTGTTGTTGCTGTTTGCATTTTGCAACGTCACCGCCGTGGTTGAAGGCAAGGTAGCCAGGTCAAATACAACGTAATAGTTGCCTGCCCCCAGGTTTGTAAACAAATAATAACCCGGATTACCATCAATATCAAAACCTGTAAAAATAGAACCCAAATTGGTATCGTCGCCATTACCCTTGATCAAATCCGTAGATTGAAACAAGGTTACTTTGACGTTATTGACACCTTCAGAAAGTGGTTCGTCTTGCAAACCATTTTGGTTCTGATCCACCCAAACGTAATTGCCAATTTCAGAACCTGGATCCTGTTTCACCGCAATACCTACTTTATTCGGTTCAGCAGTCAAGAATTCATTCTGATTGTCTTTACGACGGCCCTGGAACGCAAAACTGTTCCAGGCGATCTGGTTTGGTGGTGTATTATAAGGTGCAAACATGTGCCAGTCGATCGAAAAAGTATCGGCTGGTAAAATATCTACATTGGTGAAATCAAGTTTTACTGACTGTACCAAAGACAAATCCGAAGGGGTTAAAGTCCAGTTCGGACCCGTACAACCCGCCGGTGCAATATCCGGGTTAAACTCGGTGCGGCAAGGGTTCTTTTCATAAGAGTAGTACACCTGGATTCCCGCAGGCGCTACAATCGGAGCTGCCAGCGTTGGACGCCATTCGGTGAAACGCGCCTCATCCGTACGCAATACCCCTCTATCTCCTACAAAAGGCAGGATATCAATCAATACCACTTTTTCAATGGTAATGTTACCTGGGTTGAAAATTTGAAGGCGGTAGGTAGCATCGCCGCCCGCGAAGGTCCGACCAATACCATTCAGGTTGGTCAAATTTGGAGGCAAAGCACCATCTGGGTTGAAATACACAAAATCATTGTCGCAAACACCTTTTATCCCTTTTCTTGAGCGTACCACCGCTAAAGTCAAGACAGAAAGATTGTTGCTGCAAGCTTGCTGCAAGTAAGGCGACAGACTTTCGTTTTCGCCGCTGCCTGCGACCGTAGTAATACGACGTGGGTCGATGTTTGGCCCCTGTCCATCAATCCGGAAGCAGTTGTTAAAGGTAGTTCCAGCCGGCGTACCTGCCTTTACCCGCACTTTATAACGGATTTCCTTCAAATTGGAAAGTGCATCGCCCGGATCTGCTCCTGGAAGGCTTGCCCAAACCCATCTCAACGCCCGCGTTACCGGATCATATGTGTAGGAAGTCGGGGTTGGCAAATTGGTATAAACAATTGCTTCTGACTGGATTAACTCCAGGTAAGTAGGCAAAATATCCGCAATCGTCAGGTTGGTTACAGTAAACGCACCTGAATTCCTGAATTGAAGGGTATAATAAAACTCCTCCGTAGGCAATACGGTACCATCTGTTACCGACATTGTCTTATTGGAATTCACTGGTCCAACGGGTTCGATCGAAAGATTATCACAATCGACTACCGGATCAATGCGTACGTTGTTGCCTTGGCCAACCACCGAGTATCCTTCTACCGAGAAACAGTTTGAAACGGCACCTGGAGGGGTTCCTGTTTTTACCGTCACCCGATAGGTGATGTCAAATTGGGCGCCGTTTCCAGGAAACAACAACGGCGAAAAGTCCCATTTCAACAAAGTACGGCCACCTGAAATTGCCGTAGATGTAAATGGCTGAAAACCAGGATTACCTACCTGATAAGCCGTGATCAAGGCCTGTACATTGGCGCTATAAATAACCGTGCCTGGCACAAAGGTGTATTTTGCAGGCAGGGTATCGATCACCAAAACATCGGTCACATTGAAGTTACCGTTGTGGCGCCATTGTAACTTGTATTGAATTAAATCTTCCGGGAAGATCTTGTTGGTTGGTGCCGTCAAGTCCTGGCAGAAAATCTTGTTCGGATTGTTGGGACCAACTGGAAGTACCTGCACCGTTTGACAATCCTGAAATTCAGTTGCAACACAAAACTCCATGGCGTCCGGATTGGCAGGAACCGTTCCGTTCACGGTAAAGCAGTTGTTGAGCGTTGTTGCCAACGTCATATCATTCACCCGAGCGCGGAATGTGAGTGTATAAGTTGTACACTCAAAGTTATTCGCATTGGCCACCTGATCCCCTGGAAGGCTGTTTGGAAGTGTCCAGGTAAGGGTATTGGCCGCATTGCTCGGATCTGCAAACGCAGCATTTTGCCATTTTGTGCTACCTGTGATATAGGTAAACTGGGAAGGCAAAACATCTACCAGATTGCCTGCCACAAATGGATTTAACCCGCAATGGTCAAATTTTAAAGTAAACGTAACGGTATCCCGTGGGTACACCTGCGTTACATTTGCTGTTTTATCAATATTTTGTGGACCCAGGTTCGGATCGCGTGCAACTTCGCTAATTGCGCAGTTCTGCGACGGATTGGAGGCATTATAGGTACCATTTACCTGTAAGTTTACCTGCAAACACGCATAACCACTGCCATTTGGGTTATCATCATTACAAACCGTACAAGCGCCATCCTGAATACGCGGATTGGCGCCATCCACTACCCCACTACCATCAATGGCATTGGGAACAACGGTGTAATTAAACACCAAAGGCGAACTCGGCATAAAGCCAGCCGGTACCGCGCTTACGAAAGAATAGGTTATTTTGGTCAAATACGTACCAGCAGCCAGGGCTTGACCACCTGTACCAGCCATATTGTTTGTAACAAAACTGTAATTGAACGGTCCGCCTGCAGTAGTGAAGTAGCTTACATCTACGTTCAAACCCGCAGTAGTGTAAATACCCGCCGGAATTTGTGTGATCTGTACTTCATTCGGAAAATCGACCGTCACCGTGAAAGGTGAAAGGTCAACGTTACCACTGTTGGAATAACTCACATTGGTGGTGCCACTTGCCCCAATTACAGTTGTAGAAAGCGTTGGTTGTACACAGGCTACATCGGGTGCGGGTGGCGGTGGAGCAGGAATATTTCCTGTTTCGGTATCCATGCCGGTTAAAGCAGCATTACAGGTTGGATTCGTACCAAAAAACACACCTTTTAACGAAACAGACTGACCAACTGCAAAAGTCGGTGTGTTGTAAATCAAATTTACATTAAATGTCTGATTCGCACTGTAATTGGCTGGTCCCCATTGAAGGGTATCCGGGTTACTACCCGAACCCGGAATCTGGGTACAAGCGTCACAAGAACTCACCGTTGCATCATTTGGAATCGCAACTTTTACAATCGTATTATTCAAGTTAAAATTAGACGATGCCGAACGAATCAGCCGAACCCGGTAATTCGAGATCTGGCCAAGGGTGCGTATATTGTCTGTTATAACATTAATCGTCCATGGGTTAGCGGTATCATTTACCGTAACATTTGCCGTATTATCATTCGGGTTATTATCGCTCGAACCACCTGTTGTAGCGGCCGTTACCGTCGTCGAAACGACCGTTCCATTACAAATCGTACCCAC
>CAIVGO010000613.1 GCA_903905445.1 uncultured Bacteroidota bacterium | reverse complement strand
TTCCGATACCTGGCGGGCATTTTCCATGCTTACCGGTTGTCCGCCGCCGCTGTTGTTGGTGACGGTAAGTACCACGGCCGCGACGTTTTCCGGTCCGTATTTTTCAATATTTTCCAGCAGCTTTACCGTATCGAGGTTGCCTTTGAAGGGGTGCAACAGGGCAGGATCGCTGTTTTCTGGGATGGGGCAATCGATGGCGGTTGCGCCCGAAAATTCGATATTGGCCCGGGTGGTATCAAAATGGGTATTGCTGATGAACACTTTACCCGCGCCGCCAATGCGGGTGTACAACAAATGCTCGGCCGCACGCCCTTGATGGGTGGGCAATATGTAAGGACAGCCCGTCAGGTCCTGCACCGCTTTTTCCATGCGTAACCAACTCGAAGCTCCCGCATAACTTTCATCGCCCCGCATGATGCCCGCCCATTGCGCGCTGCTCATCGCCGAAGTGCCGCTATCCGTCAGCAAATCAATGATTACCTGATCCGAGTGCAACAAAAACGGATTAAAATGGGCATGTTGGAGGTATTCCTCGCGTTGTTCCGGGGTCGTAAGGCGAATCCGCTCCACGGTTTTGATGCGAAAAGGCTCGATAATGGTCTTAAATTGCATGTTTTTTCAGTTATAACGTACCGCGCCGTTCTTGTTCTGCCTCAATACTTTCAAAAAGTGCTTTAAAATTGCCTTTGCCAAAAGATTTGGCCCCTTTGCGCTGGATGATTTCAAAAAACATCGTTGGACGATCTTCTACCGGACGGGTAAAAATTTGCAACAGATAACCTTCATCGTCGCGATCGACCATAATGCCCAGGTCTTTGAGTACAGCCAATTGTTCGTCGATTTCACCCACCCGATCGGACACCGTATCGTAATAATTGCCGGGAACGTGCAAAAACTCGACGCCGCGTTTGCGCATTTCGCTGATGGTGAATACAATATCGTTGGTGGCTACAGCAATATGCTGGCAACCCGGACCTTCAAAAAATTCAATAAATTCCTCGATTTGTGATTTTTTCAAACCAAAAGCGGGTTCGTTAATCGGGAATTTGATGCGGCCGTTGCCATTGGTCATCACCTTGCTCATCAAGGCCGAGTATTGGGTGGAAATGTCTTTGTCATCGAAGGAAATAAGGTTGGCAAAACCCATGGTATCGTGGTAAAACTTGGCCCATTGGTTCATTTCGCCCAAGGTTACATTGCCTACCATGTGGTCGATGTATTGCAAACCGGTGGGCGTCGGGTTGTATTCCGACAACCAGGCTTCATACCCCGGCAAAAACAAGCCCTGGTAATTGTTGCGTTCCACAAAAATGTGTACGGTGTCGCCGTAGGTATGGATGCCGGAGCGCACGACTTCGCCAAATTCATCTTTTTCGATAGTCGGTTCCAGGTATGCTTTAGCGCCGCGCGCGGTTGTTTCGCGAAAAGCAGCCTCCGCATCGTCTACCCAAAGCGCGATGACTTTTACCGCATCGCCGTGTTTTTTGATGTGGTCGGCAATTGGACTATTGGAATGCAGGGGCGTGGTGAGCACGAGACGTATTTTGTCCTGTTTTAAAACATAGGAAGTACGATCGCGCACGCCTGTTTCCAAACCGGCATAGGCCAGCGATTGAAACCCAAAAGCCGTTTTATAATAATGGGCTGCCTGTTTGGCATTGCCCACATAGAGCTCTACATAGTCGGTACCGAGCAGCGGCAGGAAGTCCTCCGCATCCGGAAAGATTTTTTCCAGCCCGTATTGATAGTCGGCGATTCCGGTGAGTTTTGACATGTTTTGACGGAATTTTATTTGTTATCAGTTGTTTTAAAGGCGTACTGGCGGAATTAAAACCCGTCCATCATCCAGGATTTGTAATAATCTT
>CAIVGO010000612.1 GCA_903905445.1 uncultured Bacteroidota bacterium | reverse complement strand
GGTTACCACGCAAAAAAACAGGGCGAAGACACCGATTTTGGTTACCCGCCTACCAGTACCTATGGCGAAATGTTTATGACGCCACGCATGATGGAGCAAGGGATGTATTACCCCAATATGGAAGGGCAATTTGTTTTTAAAATGGCGGTGCAAAAGTTTCCGGAAGTGATCCACGAAGCCTTGGATACGGCCGGACTGAAAACCTCCGATATCGATATGTTTATTCCACACCAGGCCAATTTGCGCATCAGCCAGTTTGTCCAGCGCCAATTGGGGTTGCGGGATGACCAGGTTTGGAACAATATTCAACACTACGGCAACACCACGGCCGCATCCATTCCGATTGCCTTGTGCGAGGCTTGGGAGGCAGGAAAGGTAAATCCCGGCGATTTGGTTTGTTTGGCGGCCTTTGGAAGTGGTTTTACCTGGGCTTCGGCGTTGATTCGCTGGTAAAATTCAAGCATGAACAAAATTTCACACGACGCCTTTATTTTGTGTTGCCTGCTCCTGATTGCAACCAACTTTGGGTATTATTCCAAATGGAAACAGGCGCAAACGGAAGCGACGCTGAGCTGGGACGTATCAGGCTACTACCTGTATTTGCCTGCGGCATTTATTTACAAAGACCTGAAACAACTGGCGTTTTTTCCGGAAATTCAAAAAAAATACAATCCCGGTCCTGAAATGGGTCAGGCGTTCAAGCATCCGTCGGGTAATTATGTCCTGAAATACCCCATGGGCCAGGCTTTGCAAATGTTGCCCTGGTTTACCGTGGCGCATCTCCTTGCCAAACCACTTGGCTATGATGCCGATGGTTTTTCACGGCCGTATCAGGCTGCGATCAGTTGGGGAAGTTTGCTCATTGCGTTTTTGGGCTTGTGGTATTTGCGCCGCATCCTGTTGTTGTTTTTTAGTGATATTGCGGTTGCCGCCGCCCTGATTTGTATTGGATTTGGGTCCAATTACCTCGAATATACGGCAATTACCGGTGCAATGACGCATAACTGGCTGTTTACGCTTTATGCCGTCCTTATTTTCACCACCATACGTTTTTACGAGCGGCCGAGTTTTGCAGGGGCTGCATTGATTGGTTTGTGTGTGGGATGGGCTGGACTTACACGACCGACCGAAATTATCACTGCTTTGATACCCGTGTTATGGGGTTTGCGTTCTTTTGCGGACATCCGTGTACGCGGGTTGTTTTTTTTAAAAAACGCATCCAAACTGGGCTTAGCCATATGCATTGCAGCGGCAGTGTTGTTTTTGCAGGCGCTTTATTGGAAATACGTGGCAGGCGAATGGATTGTATATAGTTATCAAGACCAGGGTTTCAGTTGGCTGCATCCACATGTGCGGGATGTGCTGGTGAGTGCGAAAGCGGGTTGGTTTGTGTATTCGCCCTTGATGCTTTTGGTTATTCCCGGTTTTTTTGCGTTAAGGAAACAACAACCGGCCATTTTCCCGGCCATTTTATGCATTTGTTTGCTGTGTTTATACATTACAGCCGC
>CAIVGO010000611.1 GCA_903905445.1 uncultured Bacteroidota bacterium | reverse complement strand
TCCGCTTGTACACATTGACACCGGCCATAATTTCCAAGAGGTAATTGATTTTCGAGACAATTTGGCCCATCAACTTGGCGAGCGACTGATTGTCCGATCGGTAGAAGAAACCATGCAAAAACGCGGATTGAAGGAGCCTGCCGGTAAGTATCCAAGTCGAAATGCCCTTCAAACCTACACCTTACTGGAAACCATTGAAGCGTTTGAGTTTGATGCCTGTATCGGCGGTGCGCGGCGTGATGAAGAAAAAGCCCGTGCGAAAGAGCGGATTTTTAGCGTGCGCGACGCTTTCGGGCAATGGAATCCAAAACGCCAGCGCCCAGAATTATGGGACATATACAATGGTAAAATCCCGAAAGGAGAGAATGTGCGCGTTTTCCCGATTTCCAACTGGACCGAACTGGATGTGTGGAATTACATCCGACGTGAAAACCTTGCACTTCCGGAAATTTATTTTTCACACAAACGCAACTGCGTGGTAACTCCAGGCGATCAGTTATTGGCGGTAACCGAACATATTCAATTGGAACCTAGCGATGAGATTGTGGTGCGCAACGTGCGTTTCCGAACCGTGGGTGATGCGACTTGTACTGCAGCGGTAGAAAGTGATGCGACCACCCTGGAGGAGATTATTGACGAAATTGTACACTCCAAGATATCTGAAAGAGGCGCTACCCGACTAGACGATCGTTTTTCGGAAGCCGCCATGGAAGACCGTAAAAAGAACGGTTATTTCTAAATTGTAAACCCAAGGCTCGATGTACCTTTTTTATGCTGCACCCGCGCGGCCAGCCATTTTTTTGTCTTAAACAAACATTTTTTTATGAAAATGCTCAAATTTATCACCGCAGGTAGTGTAGACGACGGGAAAAGCACCCTGATTGGTCGCTTGTTGTATGATTCGAATGCGGTTTCGCACGATGTTTTGCACACCATCGAGCGCCAAACACGCAACCAATTGCCCGGGGCAATCGATCTTTCTTTGTTGACAGACGGATTACGGGCGGAACGCGAACAAGGCATTACGATTGATATTGCTTATAAATATTTCCACACAGAACGCCGCAAATTCATTATTGCTGATGCGCCTGGGCATGTGCAATACACTCGCAACATGATTACGGGCGCCTCCAACGCCGACCTTGCTATTATCCTGATTGATGCCCGGCAAGGGGTGGTCGAACAGACCCATCGCCACAGTTTGATTGCCAGCTTAGTCGGGATTCCTAACCTGATTGTGGCGATTAACAAGATGGATTTGGTAGATTACCAACAATCTGTATATGAGCAAATTGTGGGTGATTATCGCAAAAAACTGGGCTCCCTGGGTGTGCGCGATATTCAATACATTCCAATCAGTGCGCTTACGGGCGATAATATCGTAAAAGTCTCTACCAACATGCCCTGGTACAAAGGAAAATCCTTGTTGACACAGTTGGAAGAGGTGGAGATCCTGCCCGACCGCCAGGCAGAGCAAGCGCGTTTTCAGGTGCAATACGTGATCCGGCCACAGTCGGAACAACTGCCTGATTATCGCGGGTATGCGGGTAGTATTATGAGCGGGGTTTTATCGGTAGGGGATGCTGTAACGATCCTGCCATCGGGAATCAGTAGCACCATTACCCAAATTGAAGTAAATCAAAAAAACGTAACACAAGCCTTTGCTCCTCAGCCTGTTGTGTTGCATTTGAGCGACGATATTGATATTTCTCGCGGCGATTATATTGTACCCAGTGCTGCGCAACCTATGCTTTCGAGTACGTTGGAAGCGACCATTTGTTGGATGCATGAGCGCCCCTTACGTGCTGGCGACCGCTTGCTCCTGCGTTACAAATCCGGCACCGTGAAAACAATGGTACAAGAAATTGAGTACCGCTTGGATGTACACAGTTTCGAACACCTTCCTGCCACAATTTTACAACTGAATGATATCGCAAAGGTGCGGCTTCGTACTGCCCAGCCGGTTCCATACGACCCCTACGTCGTTAACCGTCGCACAGGCAGCTTTATTTTAGTCCAGGAAGACAGCGGAGATACGGTAGC
>CAIVGO010000610.1 GCA_903905445.1 uncultured Bacteroidota bacterium | reverse complement strand
TTTTTTGGCAACATTAAATAAACCTGCCGCTTGCACCCCTTGTACGTACGCCGCACCTATATTGTACAAGCCCGCCGCCTGCAACACCATAATACTGTCGGCATGGTTGGCAATACCAGCCGCCTGGATGGAAAATTTTCCGCGCGGCACAATGTTAAAAGCACCCGCAAATTGTGCGGAAGCGCCTTTGGCATCTTTGGCCATGTTGACAAAGCCGGCAGCCTGTACGCCGCGCAAGGTGCCGCCGATGCGGTTGTAAAAACCCGATAATTGCACCCCGGTCACATTGCCGCGTACTTCATTGTAAAAACCGGCGGCCTGTAATCCCCGGATATTTTCGCGGGTGTGGTTGCCCAAACCAGCCAGTTCTACCCCATCGTTGCCACGTGAATACCCCGAAATCAGGTTGATCGAAAAGTTGTTGGTCACATTGCCGCTCATCAAATGGTTGGTACCGATCATGGGCAACAACGACAATTGAAAACGCCGGTGCAAGGAGTCTTTGACATTCAGGGCGGTAAATTTTTGGGCCGACGACACAAAAAAGCGCTCCATTTTGTAAGACGTTTTTTGAAGTTCGAGTTGCACTGCTGCCCAGGTATCCTTTTGCTCCGGAACAGTATCCAAATGAATGTTAATTTGTACAAAACGTGGCGTTTGGGAGTTCACTTGCAGGATGGTGTCCCGATAAGCGAGTTTTGCGATCACAACCTGAGAGTTTTCGGTGACGGGCAGTTCATAAAACCCGTTGGCATCGGTGGTGGTAGAGCGCAGGGTTTGGCGATCGTACACCGTAACATTCGAGAGTTTTTGCCCGGTTTTGGGATCAGAAATGTACCCAATCATACGTTCTTGTGGTTTTTTCACCTTTTTCAGGATGAGGTAATTGCCACTTTGTTTGAAAGTATATTCGGTGCCAAACAAGGCATGGAGGGTTTCGCCAATGGTTTTGTTTTTGGAAATAAGGGTCACTTTTTTATTTGCATCGAGGATATTGGCGTTGTATGACCATTCAAATCCGCCTTTTTGGGCAATTTGCGCCATGGCCTCTTTGATGGGCGTTTGGTAAAAAGACACGTTGATGGGGCGTGTGAGCACATCGCCCGCCTGCAAAGAAGGCAAAAAGTAAAAATGCAGGAGTAGGGCAAGGATCCCCGCTTGGATGGATCGCGTTGCATAGGGTGTTAAAACTTGCATGATGATTTTGTTTTTGTTTTCAGCCGGGGTTATTCTCCGCAGCCTGCACCGTCGAACAGCCATTGTCCGTCCGGTTGTTTTGTTACCTGTAGGTTGAAGGTTTCTGCAATGAGTTCAAATAGGCGTTCCAGCGACAAGTTGTTGTAATTTCCGGAAAGCGGGCATTGCGCTAAGTTTTTGTTTTTCAACACAATAGACACATTGTACGCGTTTTGTATTTCTTCAACTACCTTGTTCATGGGTGTCGCTTCAAATTTTAAAATGCGGTTTTTATAGGCCAATGCATTGGGGTTTTGTTGGGTAAGTACCTTGGTAATTTTACCCGATTGCGCATCGTATATGGCCTGGTCGCCCGCCACCAACAGCACGCTGGCTTCGAGGTGTTTTACCAAAACCTTCCCTTCCGAAACAGTCACAATAACTTTCCCAGGCGTGCTGCGGTTGTCCACATTAAACGCCGTACCCACCACCTTGATTTCCAGGGCCTGCACTTCCACGAAAAAGGGCACCGCCTGGTTGTGGGCCACTTCAAAATACGCCTCGCCGCGCAGTTTGATGCGCCGTTCTTTTTGGTTGAAACGGGATGCAACGGTCAGTCCGGAATTGCGGTTGAGCGTCACCACCGATCCATCCGACAGGGTATCGACCATGATCGTGGCATTGTTGGAGGCGATTTCCTGTTCAGGCGCTGTTTTGTCCGGGCGCAGCATAAAAACAGCCACCGCCAGCAACAAAACCGCTGCTGCTGCCTGCATCCAGAACCCCATGGATACTTTTCGGGCCGTAAGCGGCTGAACAACAGGCGTTTCCAATTGTTTTTTTACCCGTTGCAGGGCCGCCTCGGTATTGATGGGGCGTGAAGCAGCCGGTCGGGCCGCAGCGCTGAGGTCCCAAAGCCGCTGTAAATCTTCAAAATAGCGTTGGTTTTCGGTCTTTGAAGTCCGCCAGGCCTCCAGCGCGGCGGTTTCTTCGGGCGATGCCTCCCCGGCCAGCACTTTGGCAATCAGCATTTCAATATCTTCGTAAGCGTTGTGCATGATCGAACATTAAAGGTGGAACAAGGTGAAACAGATGCCCGCAATGGTCACGAGGTAATCGGCCAACTGAACCCGCAGGATACGCAGCGCCTTCCCCATCTGGGTTTCTACCGTTTTGATCGAAATATCGAGTTGTTCGGCAATTTCGCGGTATTTGAGCGCTTCAAAGCGGCTCAATTCGAAGATATGCCGGCATTGGGGCGGCAAATCCTCCATGGCCCTTTGAAATTTAGCGCCCAGTTCCTGACTGGTTTCATCCTGGTAAGCGTGCTGGTTTTCCAATTGACCGGCGTTGAATTGTTGATACCTGTTTTTGGTTTGCAAATGCCGGATACGGTTCAAACAGGCGTTGTGCACCGTTTTGTACAAATACGCTTTGATCGAATGGGTGATTTCGAGTGCGCTGCGGCGTTCCCAAAGTTTTACAAAAGTTTGCTGTACAATGTCTTCCGCTTCATCCAGATCCCCATCTGTGAATTTGGCGGCATAATGGCACAGCACTTCGTAATACCTTCGAAAAACCACATCGTACGCCGATGATTCGCCCTGGCGAATGGCCTCCAGCAGTGTGTTTTCGTTAAGATGTTCCAAGACTTACGGGTTTTGTCTGTATGGAGACACGCTCGGGAAAGGATACCCTTACGTGGGTTTGAATTTTTTTTGGAAAGATACGGGGGCATTGGCTCAAATTAAATGTTAAGTATAAATTTTTAAGTTGGGCTTTTAAATTTGAATGAACTATGCTATATTTGCAGAATAAATGCAAAATAAGCCATGTTGCTCGAATTTAAAGTCTCTAACTACAGGTCAATTGGAGAAGAACAGACGATCAGTCTGATACCTGCTCCTAAACAAAAGGACCATCTTTCAAATATTATCACCAAGGGGCGATACCAAGCCTTAAACGCGATATCCCTTTATGGCCCCAATGGCGGGGGAAAAACGAATATTCTGAAAGCGATGAGTCTTTTAGACAGGCTGGTCCATACCTCCGCAAGGACTTCCTCAACAACCCGTTTGCCTTACGACCCATTTTTACTGAGAGAAGGTTGGGAGGAAAAACCCACCGGGTTTGAAATCTCTTTTGTGATTGATGAAAATCGTTATCGCTACGGATTAGCGTTTACAGCAAGTGAGATAAAAAAAGAATGGTTGTTTAGAAAATCAGCAGGACGAGAAGTTAACTTATTTGAGCGCGAGGGTGAAATTATTGATGTAAGTTCTGGATACAATGGCTCTAAAAAAATCATAGACGCAGCAATTGAAGCAACAAGAACCAATGCACTATTTTTGTCTACTTGTGATGCTTTAAATATTGAAGAAGCTAAAATTATCATGCAGTGGTTTCAACACTTTAGCATGATTGATGGACTTAACACAGAATTTGAAGAAATACAAACTGTTGCGCTTTGGGAGGATAACGCATACCGAGAAAAGATAAGGCAATATCTGGCCTCCTTAAGCTTAAACATTACAGATGTCGACGTAACTACAAACGAATTTGAAGCATCTGAATTAGCGGAAGGGATGCCTCAGCGCTTTAAATCTCAGTTAGCAAAAACACTGAATGGTCAACAGCATTACACGGTATTTGCCAAACATCGTATTTATGATAAAGATACCCTGCCTACAGACAAAACCTACACTTGGGAATGGGAAGATCGAGAATCGTCGGGGGCAAAAAAGGCATTTCAGTTAAGTGGCCCCATTTTATGGGCTTTAGCAAATGGGGGCGTACTGATCATAGATGAAATTGAAGCAAAGTTGCACCCCATTATGACGTTGAATACCATTGATGTGTTTTTAAACAAAGAAAGCAACCCCAATAACGCACAATTAATTTTCGCAACCCACGACACAAATCTTTTAAGTTATTCCAACCTTAGAAGAGACCAAATTTGTTTTGCAGAAAAAAACAAATGGGAAAGCACCGAAATTTATGCACTTTCTGATTTTGTTTATTTTGGAGCAATAAATGGTACATTTAAATCAGAGAAAGAAAGACCCGATACGGACAAAGAGAAACGGTATTTTGAAGGTCGGTATGGAGCAATCCCTGCATTGGGTAATTTTCAAAAAATTATTCGCAATTCTCAATGGCAAAGCGAGGAACATTAAAAAAATCGGCAATTAAGACAAAGGTTGAATAATAGGCCTCCAGCTTTTTTACCCCAATTCTTCACCCACCCACTCCTCAATATTCTTGGTTTCACTCGAAAAATTCACCCCAAGGCCGATCACTTTTTTACCTTTTTCCCAATACGCCTGGTGGTATTTTTTAAGTTTGATCTGCTCAAGCGCAACTTGGGCGCTTTTGTCCAGTTTGAACTCCAGGATGTAGACGTGTACATCCGTTTCCACCACACAATCGGCGCGGGCGTCGCTCATCATCACTTCACTTTGTACCCGCAGCCCCATGTAGTTGAACAGGAGATGGATGGCGGCATGGAAAAACTTCTCCGGGTATTTTTCGTGCAACAAGTGCGGCAAACCTTTAAACATGGCTTGCAAAATGCGGATGACTTGCTCCAGATCATTGGCATAAAAAGCCCGTTCTAATTGCACGGCTACTAC
>CAIVGO010000609.1 GCA_903905445.1 uncultured Bacteroidota bacterium | reverse complement strand
TACAAGGCCTATGCGATCGAACGGCAGTATTATCAAATGATGGATTTTGATGTAAAACTGGATGTTCGGGCCAATCTGGAAGAAATTTCCCGAAACCTGGATTTGTTTTACTGGATCGAAAAACTCAAACTGTATAGCGCAGTGTTGAGTCAGCAAAAAACGGGTACCCACCAATATGACCTTGATTTTATTCAGGAAATTGTGGCGCATTTGCAGGTTTATCCAGTGGAGTCGGCGCCCGAATTGGCGGTATATTATTATTCATTTCTGACCTTGTATGAGCCGGACAAGGTGGAGTACTACTACAAACTGCGGCATTTGTTGGATACATACGGAAGGAGTATGCCCCAACAGGAGGCCATTGAGTTGTTTGATTCGGCGCTGCATTACTGCACAGGCCAACTGAATAAGGGCAATCGCGTTTTTTTACAGGAGTATTTTGATGTGTTTGAGGATGCGATCAATAAGGAAGTGTTCATCATTCAAGGGGAATTGGCACCCTGGCGGCTCAACAATGTCGTAGGCGTTGCCCTGCGCCTGGGCAAACTGGAGTGGGCAGAGGCGTTCATAGAAGCACACAAGCAGTATTTGCCCACCGAAACCCGCATCAATACCTATACGTTCAACCTGGCCAGGGTGTACCGATACCAGCAGAAATACGATAAAGTATTGGCAACTTTGCGCAATATTGAATACGAAGACATCGGGTACAACTTGATTTCAAAGGCGATGCTCACGATTACGTATTATGAATTAGCAGAATTTGATACGCTTGATTCTTTACTCGAATCTTTTCGGGTATTTCTCAACCGGCATAAAAACATCCCCCAACAAACCCGCAAAATATACCTCAACCTGATTAAATATACCCGTCGTATGACGCGCCTGGCACCGACGGACAAAGCCGGCGTTACGGCACTCATCGAGGAAATAACCCTGGAAAAAGCCAATATTGTCAACCACGAATGGTTGCTTGAGAAATTGGCTATTTTAGCCTAGGCCTGCGCACAAAGCGACGACCTTCCTTGGGGCAATTTTTTATCAGACCTTGCGTTTCCTTGATCGCTTCAATCTGATAAAAAACAAACTATGAAGGCCATCCTGCATCGATTATTTTTCCTGCTTTTCTTGTTTTCTACGGGGCTGTTGCTTGCCCAACCAAAGTCCAAACCAGCAGGCACCCTTGCTCCGGCAGCGGCGCTCCAACTCAAAGCCGCCGAAGATACCCTGGCGTTATTGGCCTATGCGGTGGTGAATGACTCCATTGAAAAAGAACGTTTTGCGGCTTGTAAGGTGTTGATCAAACAATTGGTACAAAGCCTAAAAATTGAAAACTCGTTTAAGTACCAATTCGATCGGCTTCAAAGCATTTCTATCTTGACGCCGCCCGACAGTAGTTTTCGCATTTTCTCCTGGCAATTGTATGTGAATGATTCGACCTACCGCTATTATGGCGCGATTCAAATGAATCAGTCGGCACTAAAGTTATTCCCGCTCATTGATCGGAGCGCTGAAATGGAGCCACCGCCTACGCATGATCAGTTGGCGCCCGAACGTTGGTTTGGGGCTTTGTACTACAATTTGCGCCAATTTGATACCAAAGAAGGCAAAAAATACCTGCTTTTTGGGTTTGATGTACCTGATTTCTTTTCGCGCCGGAAAGTGATTGATGTGCTTTCTTTTGATAAAAACGGCAATCCGGTATTTGGTGCACCCGTTTTTCAAAGGCAACCCGCTAAAATACCCGCAGAACAACGCCTTTTCTTTGAATATGCTGCGGATGGTTCGATTAAGGTAAACTGGGATGAACAATATAAAATGGTGTTATTTGACCACTTAATTGCCATTCCAAGTCCGCACGGACGGGGCATTGCCTATGTGACGGATGGTAGTTATGATGGTTTAAAATTGGAAAAAGGGGCCTGGAAGTTTGTTTCGCAGGTTTTTCACGATCAAATGGATGAGGCTCCTCGACCAGAACCTATTCTGGATGCCAGAAAAGACAAAGACATTGTAGGAAAGCCTAAGAAAATGCCTAAAAAGAAGGATTAAAAGGCTTTTAAAACATAACCATGCGTCATCCCGAATTTTGGTGAAAACTAAAATTCGGGATGGCGCTGTTCTACAAATGTGCGACTACAAATGTTCGCCTACAAATGTTCGCCTACAAATGTTCGACTTCTCCGAAGTCGTAGCGTTACCCAATGATTTATTGATTTAAAACCATCTCCTTAAAAACATACTCGAAATCTCAAAGGATAGGCAATGTCCTCCTTGGAGGTCAAATATTTATAGCAACGCCAAATGTTTTTTTTCCGCACGACCTCGCTATAGGTCGAATATCTTACCCAAATGTTTCCGTTTTGCTGAGTGTTCGATCATATGTATAAAAAATCCCGAATTCTGGTTTTCACCAAAATTCGGGATGACTCATGTTATGTTTATTAGAAAGGCCTATTACCGGAAAACTGTTACATCTCCACGGTAAACCAATACACGTCCGTCCAGGAAAGTCACCTCAATGGCATACACATATACAGCAGGCTGTACATATTCACCTCTGAAGCGGCCATCCCAACCTTCTGAAGGCTGATTTTCAGGCAGGAAGTTAACCCGTTCGTACATTTTTTCGCCCCAGCGGTTAAATACCTGTAAACTATTTACTTTCTCTACGCCTTTGCCAATCCAAGCATTGAAGTGGTCATTCAAGCCAGTTGGATTGCCTGGGATAAAGACGTTTGGAATATACACGTTGCGGTTTGGATCAATATTAATCAGGATTGAACCAATGCCGGTACAGCCTTTTTTATCGGTTACTGACAGGAAGTACTTCTGACTTTCGAAGGTGTAAACCGTAGGGCGCAGGGAAGGCAAGTTTAACAAACGATCTGTAGGCGACCAGGCAAATGTTGCGATAGAGTCTTCAATGATGCCCGTAAAAATTGGGTTTAATTGAAGGGAGTCGCCCAATTCCAATTCAACCGAAGTTGGGTTGAAGTCAATTTCAATTTGCGCTGGTTCCGGGATATTAATGGTATCCGTATAAGAGCAAGTACCCGTTTGGTCGAAGTAGGAAACATAGTGAATACCGCCGCCAATTGAAATTGGGAAGGAAGGATTCAGGGTTACGCCATTATCCACACTGTATTGGTATGGACCGCCTTTGCCACCAAAAATGGTATCAACGCTCAAGATGATTTGGTCTCCAAAACACTGAATTTCGTCCAATGTATCCAGGCGGCCAAAAATAGCATCTGGTTGTTCGAGTAAAATATTCTCCAACAAGCCTGTACAGCCTTCTGCATCGGTTACAGTTACGGCATAAACACCAGCAGGTTGGTTTTCTAATGGATTGGTTGTACCAACCGTAGTGGTTCCATTAGACCAGCTGTAAGTGAATGCGCCTGTATTACCACCAACGATGGATAAACCAATCACACCATCATTTCCACCGGAACAAGTTGGGGGAATGCTGGTTGCATTATCCACGGCAAGTACAATTTGGCCAGGCTGCGATACCGTAAAGGAACTTACACCCGTACAACCATTAACATCGGAAATAGTCACTGCATAAATACCTGCAGACAGGTTATTTACAATCGGCGTATTGTTGGAGTTGTTGGCATTAGGGCTCCATTGATATTGGTAAGGAATACCATTACCACCTTCACCGCCGATACCGATACGTCCGTCCATACCGCCAAAGCAGGAAACAGAATCAATTTGTTC
>CAIVGO010000608.1 GCA_903905445.1 uncultured Bacteroidota bacterium | reverse complement strand
GCCGGGCTACCCGAGTTGCCGCCTGTAGTATGGTTGGCGCCCAAAAATGCCACAGGCAATTTTCCTTCCGTATTGGCATACACCCCATAATCTTTTGCTTTCCACAATTCGATCAGGCGCTTTGGCACATCAAATTCATAATCGCCGGGAATGTATTTTTCCATTACCCCATCCAGGTCTGATTGAAACTGATAATGTACTGCATTGCGCGGTTCGTACCCGCGAACGGGTCCGTAGGTAAGGCGCAAAGTGCTGTTGGCGTCCGGGAAAAAGCGTTTTTCTTTAAAAACCACCATTTGCGCAGCCATATATTGACGTTGCAGCAGGCTTATACTGGGCGTCAATGTTTGTAGCTTGGGTTGTACATTGTCGATATAGGCGTTATTCAGGCCTTTATAAAACAAGTAAGCGGGGTCGTTTTTCAGGGTAGTTGCAATATGCTCCGGCTTTTCGGCCAATAACGCTTTCATTTTGGCCTGATTGGGGAAAACGCTGTTTTTGAAAATATAGGACGCAAATCCGGAGAAATCATCGGGTTTAGCCCTCCCTGCGACCATTTGCTTTACATAGGTGCCGCCCCAATCTGGATTGGCATTTTGCGCGTACAATTCAAGCAGACCAGCAAAAACAGCCTCGTCTACTTCCGGGCGGTAGTTTTTGTAAAATTCTTCGAGGCGACTGGCATTTTCCTGAATTTTGGTATTGAACCCAACCGCACCGTTTTTGTCGTACGATTCGATCCAACTGTTTAAACTTGACACCAGGCCGAGTATTTCGTTGTTGCGCACACAAGCCTCCAGGTAATAATCGCGGGCCAGGGCGTAAGGCTCCATTTCGCGCAAAAGTTGGTTGATACGCGGTAAAAGATTGCCATATTTGAATTTCCAATCGGTATTTCCGTTGATCCGCTGGGTAAATTCGGCTTCGTATGCTTCCTTTTTTTCTACGGCCTTGTAGGTTTTAAGTCCCAACATTTCACCTTGCCATTTTTTCCAGGCATTGGCGATGGAGGCGTATTTTGCCACATAAGCGATTTTCACGGCGGGATCTTTGCGCATGTACGAATCGAGTATCTTCAGCGCCCGGTCGCGCACGCTCACACGCGCGGGGTCGAGCACGGCGCCGGTTTGACGCACGGCTTCGGCGCTCAGGTATTCGTCGGTGCGGCCCGGAAAGCCATAAACCATCGTAAAATCGCCCTCTTCGATACCATCCAGGGAAACCGGCAAAAAGTGTCCGGGTTTGAAGGGCACATTGTTGGTGTTATAAGGTGCCGGGTGGTTGTCTTTATCGGCATAAATCCGAAACATGGAAAAATCGCCCGTATGTCGTGGCCACACCCAGTTGTCGGTATCTGCGCCAAATTTTCCGATGCTGCTGGGCGGTGTACCTACCAAACGGAGGTCGTTATAGGTTACAGTGACAAACAAGAAGTATTGATTTCCATTGTAAAATGGGCGCACCAGGGTTTCTTCCCACTTTTCCTTTTTGGTATTGGCGCGTATTTGTACAATATTTTTATCGATTTGTGCCTGTCGGTCTTTTTCGCCCATGCCCTCGGTTACATCCTGCAAGGCAAGCAAGGTGACATCTTCCATGCGGCGCACAAACATGGCAGTTACGCCGGGTGCAGGCAATTCCTCCGCCTTGGATTGGGCCCAAAAGCCGTCTTCCACATAATTATGTTGCAGGGTGGACAGTTGTTGGATAGCATCAAAGCCACAATGGTGGTTGGTGAGGAGTAGGCCTTCTGGAGAAATCATTTCGCCGGTGCATCCGCCATCAAACTGACAGATGGCGTCTTTCAAGCTGGGTTGGTTGGCATGGTAAATAGCGTCGGCATCGAGTTTACAGCCCAGGGCCTTCATCTCTTTTTCATTCAACTTTTCGAGCTGGGAAGGCAGCCACATACCACCTTGTGCGCTTAATAGCGCTGGCAACAGGAAGAAAAAACAGAGGAGTTTTTGCATGATGATCTTTTTTGTCAGGGCGAAAGTATGACAAAAAAGAAAGCGTTCAAATTACGCCCACGACATTAAACGTAATTCCGTCTAAACGCTGGTCTTCGTTTTCGGCATCGGTGAGCACCGATAATGCTGCCTGGCGTCGTTCGGGCTTTTCTTTCGACAAAAACAGGTCAAAATGTCGGATAAATAAAACAACGTGTGTGCTTCCAGTCACTTCGAGGGAGCACAGGCAATCAGCCAGGGCATCCAGGTTTTTACCGAAATAATCGGGAAAAAACAATTGTTTGGCAATGCGCGGATAAAAAGCACGTAAAGTTTGTGCCTTGGAACCGTCAATTTCGGCAATAAAAGTGCCAGGAGGAAAGGTAGGGGACTCGGGTTGATGATGAATTTCCATAATATTTATTTAAAAACAGGGGCCCACGAACCAATTTATTTCAATTTGATAAAATGGCTGTAATGATCGCGGGTGTACCAGGCGCTCTGGTCGGAACCCGTAACCAAACGTTCGGGGCCCCTGTTTTGACCGCTTATTTTGGGATGTACATCCCATTCGCGGTAACGTATTGTTTGCTGCTGTGCATCTTGTAGCGGAAGTCGTTTTTCCCGGTTTTGAAATTCCCGGCCTCCTACAAAATCTTGTGGCGCTTTATCGTGTTGTTCAATGTATTCCAGCGTTTCCCAAACATAATCGGGTGCCAGCGCATGATTGTTGTCGGTTTTTACCGGATTTGTAATAACCGTACCGGTATGGTCGGGTTGCGTTGATTGGAATTGGCAGGCAGATAAAAAAATAGAAAGTGCAAGCAAATGAACCCCGATCGCAGAAAACAGGATCGAAATAAGCGTCCATTTACCCAACTTTAAATTTTCAAAACCCATACCAAATCTCCATTTTACCAAACTAACAACTAAAAACTTACAACTAACAACTATTTACAGCGCTTTCAACAATTCTGCCTCCAAGTTCTGGCGCGGGTTAATCGCAATGATGGTACCGTCTTTCCCGATCAAAAAAGTTTTCGGAATGGCACTTACGCCATAAACGCCAGCAGGTTCGCTGCCCCAATATTTCAGATCGCTCACGTGGTTTTCCCAGACCAAACCATCTTGTTTGATGGCGCTAATCCATTTTGCTTTACCATCGGCTTTCTTTTTTTCCATTTCGGTGGCCGACATGTTCATGCGTGGATCAGCACCGTCGAGGGATACACTGAATACTTCAAAACCTTTGTCTTTGAACTTGTTGTACACTTCCACAACATGGGGGTTTTCACGACGACAAGGACCGCACCAGCTCGCCCAGAAGTCGAGCAATACCACTTTACCTTTTAAAGCAGACAATGCACGCACTTTTCCGTCTGGACCAGGCAAGGCAATTTCAGGTGCCACCTGGCCTACTTTAATCAGTTCGGCCCCTTGTTGCTGGCCTACCTGTGCTTCTATTTGCGCGATCATCCCTTTAAAATCCGTGGAATATTTAGAACCAGGCATTTTTTCATCCAGCAAGGTAGATTTTGCTTTAAAATCGGCCATAAACGCCATCGGGTTGGTGCCCAGCAATTGGGTAGTCAAAAAAGCCTGCATCAGCGGAGTGCAACCTTTTTCAATTTTCGCTTTGGCTTCTTCCGGCGATTTTACCTGGTTTTGGATCAGGTCGCGGATAATGCCCGCATAACATTCAAAGGTTGGCGAACCCGTTACTTTAATATCCAAACGATCCATGGTATTCAGATCGCCTTGAATATCAACGACGGTTTCTTTGCCATCGAGGATAAAATACATGCGTTTGGCACCCACACTCAAGCGGTACAGACCTTCTTCTAAAGGTTTTTC
>CAIVGO010000607.1 GCA_903905445.1 uncultured Bacteroidota bacterium | reverse complement strand
TTGGAGCATCATTTCATGCAAACGCGGCTTCGGAGGTGGTAAAAAGATCGAATCCGGGTCATTCGGCAGGTTTTCATTGGTGCCAAACACCCCAATCAGTCGATCTACTTCGTCATAAAACGGTGCCACATCCTGGTAAGAGATCGGCCAGTCCTCCCCCAGTCCATCAATACTTTTGCGTTTGAAATCCTGCGGACCAAAACGCAAGCTGATGCGCCCCCAGTGATTGGTACGCCCGCCCAGCATGCGCGAGCGAAACCAGCGGAATTTTGTATCGTCTTTGGTGGTATAAGGCTCGCCCTCGATGTCCCAGCCGCCATACGCCGCGTCGAAATCGCCAAAAGGCCGGTAGCGCGTACTTGCCCCCCTGCGCGGCGACTGGTAGGGCCACTTCATTTGGGTAATGTACTTGGGATCAGCTGGATCGAAATGTTGACCGGCCTCGAGCAAACATACTTTAGCGCCTGCTTTGGTAAGTTCGTATGCAGCCATGCCCCCGCCGGCACCAGAGCCAACGATGATGACATCATATACGGTGGGGGTCGTTTTTATTTGAAAATCGGACATAACGCAATTTCGTGAAATGATTGCGCTAAGGAACGTTTTACGGTTTTAAAAAACAAATAAAGATTGGGGATTTATTTATTTTCCCGGCAATTGTACGGACAGGTCGCGACCTGTCCGTACGCGACCTGTCCCCACGTCACCGCGATTCCAAAATCGATTCATAACACCCCACCCAATCTTCCACGGTCATTTTGGACATTAAATTACCAATCAATTCGAATGGGATCAACTCCGGCTTTTTAAAACGGATGCAACTTTTCCCCATATCCAGCTTAGTCTTTACGTATTTGGGATATTCTGCTACAAACCAATCATGCAGGGACGTGTCGGCGTAAATACCCATGTGGTACACCGCAATAAAGTTTTTTTGGGAAGCAATGTTGACAAATGGCAGGGCTTGCTTCGGGTCACAGTGGTAGCCATTTGGGTACAGGCTGTGCGGCACGACATAACCAATCATGCCGTAACTGACCGTTTCAGCAAAGCCGGGGGGCAAATTTTCCAAAATTACGTTGCGCAAGGCCTGCATGGGTGCTTTGCGGTCTTCCGGCAAGGCATTGATGTAATCGTCGGCGGTGGCTACTTGGTACTGCATTGGAATGGATGGGTTTGGATGAAAGGGATGGGGCAAAGGAACAAAAATGATTCCAAATGTAGGGACAGGAAACAAATTGGCGCTAAGTGCTTAAAAAATAGGGATAGCGCCAAAAGAATTAAAACATTTTGGCGCTAAGTATTTTTTTTTATAACTTAGCGCCAAAATGTTTTAAAAATTGACTCTTAATGGTTGGAAGAAGCGTTGAAATAGCCTTATTAAATAGAATCGAAACCAATGAAGCTTCGGCCTTTGTTGCAGTCTATGGTCGTAGGCGGGTGGGTAAAACATATTTGATTCGAACGGTTTTTGAAAATAAGTTAAATTTTCAGTTGACTGGTATTGCCAATGTGGACAGAATACAACAATTGGCTAATTTTAACGCTGCCTACTTCCGACAATTTCCTAACATGGAGGGCAAAGTCACTGCAAAAACATGGTTCGACGCTTTTCAGTTGCTAATTGATGGGCTAGAAGCGCTTAACTGTGGAAAAAAAATTATCTTTCTAGATGAGTTACCTTGGCTAGATGCACCTCAATCGGGCTTTATATCGGCCTTAGAGCATTTCTGGAACAGTTGGGCTAGTGCGCGAAAGGACGTAATACTAATTGTCTGCGGCTCTGCCGCCTCCTGGATCACCCATAATTTAATCAATAATCGAGGCGGCTTGCACAACCGGGTAACACACCAAATCAAATTGGAACCATTTACCTTAGGGGAATGCGAAATATTTTTTAAGCAAAAATCTGCCGTTTTTGATCGATACCAACTCATCCAATTGTATATGGCTTTGGGTGGCATTCCTTTTTACCTTGATCGTGTAGAATCCAACAAAAGCGCAACCCAAAACATCAATGACTTGTGCTTTAAGACTACTGGGGCCCTGCGCAATGAATTTGACAATTTATACACTTCGCTGTTTAAAAAGGCCGAAAAACATGTAGCGATTATTGAAACCCTCGCCCAAAAATCGAAAGGAATGAAGCGGGCCGAACTGCTTAATATGGCCAAATTACCAACTGGTGGCAGCAGTACCAAAATCTTAAAAGAATTAGAAGAAAGTGGTTTTATCCGCAAATATCAATCCTTTGAGAAACGGGAGAAAAGCACAATCTATCATTTATCTGACTTTTACTCCTTATTTTACTTGAGATTTATGAAAAAAAGTAATTTATCGGATAAAAATAGCTGGATCAATCGTATTGATAGTCCAGAAATTAGGGCTTGGAGTGGATATGCTTACGAAATGGTGTGCCTTAGCCATCTAGATCAAATTAAACAAGCCTTAGGTATTCAAGGGGTACTGACAAATTCATCCGTTTGGCATGGGAACGATTCGGGACGTAAAGCACAAATTGATCTGCTAATCGATCGTAGAGACCATGTGATTAACCTTTGCGAGATCAAGTTTTCCAACGATGTATTTACTATTGATAAGTCCTACTCCATGGCATTGCGGGAAAAAATGGAATTGTTTCGAAGCATTAGTCATACCAAAAAATCCATCTTCCTGACAATGATCACGACCTTTGGGCTGACTCAAAATGAATATGCAGCATCGATCGTACAGAATCAACTGACGATGGATGTTCTTTTTTTACCGGCGCTGTAGGGACAGGTCGCGGTATAATTTACGGATAGATCGCGGCCCGGTGTACAGACAGGTCGCGACCTGTCCCTACGCCATCCCACAACCCAATCCGTGCCTGCAACGCCCCAATCACATATTCCGTAGCCTCTTCCCATTTGGCCGCATCATCTCCGCACAATTCTTCGGTCATGGCATACGCCAAATGCGCGTGGTGATCACCATCCACCTCAATGTGCCGCTCTATATAATATTGGAAAATATCTACTTTATCGGGAAATTGTTTTTTCAGTTCCTGGATAAAACTGATAAACATATCGGGTATCAAATCCTCCCGCCCAAAGGTGAACACGGCCGCCTGCACATGTGCCTTGCCCGTGCGGATGGTTTCAAAAGTGTTGTTTACAAATGCTGCAACCGATTCAGGCACAGCCGCTTGTGTCAAAGCATCGGGGATGGAAACACCTGCTCGAATGGCCTTGATAAACTGATGAATCACACTGGTATCGCAACCCGCCTGCTCCATCGATTCCAGGTATAACTCGAAGTGGCTCAAGCGTTTACCATGCTGATCTACATCACTTTCTTCGCCCGTTACAATTTCATTGATCAAATAACGGGTAGACGCAGTACCCACAGGCACCCAAGGCAAATCGACACAGGTAAGATTACGTTGCAGCGATTTCAATAAGGACATAAAATCCCAAACCGCAAAAACGTGGTGCTGCATAAACACTTGCAGATCTTCTAAATTTTCAATTTGTTGGTAAACAGGGTGGGATACAATTTGGGAACGATATGGCGCAATGGCTGCCTGAAGTTGTGCTAAATGATTATTCATGTTAATTTTTTTCCTCCAAACACCTTCACCCGAAAAAGGTTTACCATTTTTTTATGACGTTTTACGGCCGCTGCATCAAGGCTTGCGCCGATATAAGCCGCCTTGCGAATATGAATGTATCAAAAAATATTTAGATGAAATTTGACTTTCAAATTCTTTTAAAACATAAATATAATCAAAATCGTGTTCCATAAACCATTGTACGTCATTGTGACCATGGTCGTATAAGACAGGCTCAAAATACTGCACTTGCCGTGTTGGCTGAAAAAACTGCTGATAAAACTGGGTAGCAGGGGCGTTTTTCCAGCCTACCCCGTAATTTATTTTTTTGTACCGGGTGTCAAAGCGACCCAACGTTGTGATCACCGTTTTCACATCCTGGTCATACCGCCACTCCCGGCTAAAAAACAAATTTGCACTGGCGCAAAAATTGACCAAGGCAAAGATCGAAAAAGCCCAAAGCCCTGTTTTTTTGCCTGTTTTCTTTGACCATTCCATCAGAAATAACGCCAGTAAGACAAACAGCAGCGGGTAAAACAACAAGGCCGTACGACCAATCAAATAATTGGCCCCCAATAAGATATGTTGTAAAATGGTGACGAGCATCGTCCCTACCGTAAGTACAACCGCATAAAATAATGCAGCATAATGTTGCACCCCGGCATTACGAAACCATTTAATTATCAAGCGCATCATCGCCAAAAAACCCACCGTACCCAACACCGCAATCAGTACTTTGCCGATCATCGCTGGTCGGAAAGGATTGAAAAAATAGTGTTCCAATAAAACGCGCCAGGTTTCCCAAAAGGAAACTGGGCCCCATTCAAATTCGCCATTTGCCCGAATCCATTGCATAGGCAGGTAAATAAGGGCTGCTGTACCCACCACCGGTATCATGGGAATCACCAGCAAGCGCAAGGCCTTCAACAGCGAAAACGCCGCAGCATTGGTCAGATAATAGGCGCATAACACGGCAATCAACCACACCGCCAACACATCCAATAAGGTAAAATTAGCTAAAATGCCAATGCTTAATGCCAGTGAAGCACGCAGCAGATCCCAGGAGCCTTGATCTTTAATCCAACGAAAAAAGTAAAAAAGGGCCGCCATTTCCAGTCCAATACACAATCCATACCCCCGCGCCAACGAAAAAAACTCTACCAAAAAGGGTTGCAGCGTCAGCAACGCAAACACGGCTAAAAACTCCGGCGTATTGGGCGCACGGTATAAAGCCGACCAGCGCCACGCATACCGCAAAAACAACATGCCGCCCAACAAACTGCCCCAACGCAAGGCCCATTCCTGCGGACCAAATAAATACATGCCCAACTGCATGCATAAGGTGTTGAGCAGGTGGTTATTGGCCGTACCCCAGTTGTTTTTATCGAAAAACAAGTCGTACACCGGCACATGAATCAAGCCCAGAAAAGAGGCGCTTTCGTCGTGGGTAAAACCGATCAGGTTCGCACGCAGGAGCATGTACACGAACAACACGCACGCAAGGGAACGGGCGCCTAAAAGATAAATGCGGATAGACGGGCGGGTAAACATGGGGGTAAAGATATACCCAGATTTAAATGGATTTGAAGGATGGATGGATAAAAAAATTGATTTTCAATGGATTAGAAGCCAGCTATTTTCATAACCACTTTGCGTTGACTACAGGTGCTCGGGGCTAGAATAAAAATTTGCCCTTAATCCAGCCGTAGTGTTTGATCCGGTGTTTTCAACAAGGCAATCGGTATAGCCTCTGAGGAGCGAACGACCAATCCAGATACTTCTTTAATCCTAAATGTGCCTTTTTTGCCAAATAAACCGGCGATACCGGGCTTATCATACAGAATCTGGGCAGCTTGTACTCCAAAAATCAACGGAACGGCCCCTTCATAATTGATACCGCGTTTTTCATTGCTATTGCGGTCGAGGGTAAGATCCGATTCGAGTAAGCCCTTAATATTCGGTAAATCAATACTACCGTTGTGAACACTGGTATCCACGATGCCCACTGAAAACTTGGTGCTTTTTAAGGTTGCCGTGATCACATAAAAGTCGTCCGATTTTAAGGAATCACCAAAATTGCCATCCACCACAATCGAAGAGTTCATAAAACGATCCAGTTCGCCAAAAGAGGTAATCTCATCCATGGTGGGCGATTCGAAGGCAAACACCAACTGATCATCGTTTTTATACTCAAATTTGAGCGCCAGGTTGATCCCAATCAGATTTTTAAGCGCCTCCAAAAAACTCAAACTGGTATTGATATCCATGGTCAGGGTAAAGGTTCCGTTAATACTGGCAACGGGAATATCCTTTTTAACGGGCGGTGGCGCGGCTTGGGAACTTTCAAATAGAAAATTAATGCGGTCATTGAGCCGTTTAAGACCAAGATCGCTTTTTTGCAAAATTTGAAGTGGACTGATTTCAGCATTGGGCAGCGCGACGCTTAAAAAGCCCTGGGCTTCCAGCATTTCTTTAATGGACATGAGGCAAATAAGGTTAGGTTGAAAAATGGGTGGTTAATTATATAATTGGAATCGTTTTTCATAGGGCATTCCACCATCGGTTTCCTCTATATTGTTTGCCGCTTTCCATTCCATAATGGCATCTTGCCCCGCTGCAAACGCTTTTTTCTCATCCCAACCATCGAACAAGGAGCCGTAAAATCCTTTCGAAAAAGCAATCGATGCATCGTCGGGAATAAAATCGTTGACCCCTACACTAAACCTCACAAAACGCTTTAAATCTTCTGCGAATACTTTGGAATGGCAAACGTTGAAGATTAAACCTTCCACTTTTACATCAAAACCGTTCACCACCGTATCAAATAATTGCAAAAAGTATTCTGCCGATTGAAAAGCCTCTCCGCCTTTGGTATCCGAAAATACCAAGCCATTGTTTTTATCACCGTGCATGGAAAAATGGATGATAAATGGAGGCGTTGCACCGGGCGTGCCGGTCACTACTTGCCGCAAATTACCAGGTTTGATTGCCAGTTTGGGCAAAAAATCAAACTCATTCCGGTTTTGCCCGGTTAAGAGTCGGTCTTCAATTTCTCCAATTTCATCAATAAACCGCAGCACATTGGCGTCTTTTGGAAGCGAACACAAAAATAAAATACGCTTTTTATCAGCCATGGGTAGGGTCGTCTTTAACTGAAAATTTCACGGGAATTTCCGACAAGGGTGTAGGCAAACCGGTATCCAAACGTTGGGCTAAAATCTTCAATTGGATCACGCCCGACTTGTGTGCATCATCGAAGCCTTCCCCTGCATTAATATATTCGTAAAAACCCTTTGCATAAGCCACCGAAGCATCATCGGGCATAAAATCTTTCATGCCAATGGCACAGCGTACAAATCGGGAAACGGAGGAAGCGTGTTGTACGGAGTTGCAAGAATTGAGAATGACACACTCAATAACACACTCTTTCGCATTAATTAATTCAATAAAACTCGAAAAAATATCGGTAGAAATGGGATATTCGTTGCCATTTACATCTTCAAATACCAATCCGTCTTTTTTATCATTGTGTAAAGA
>CAIVGO010000606.1 GCA_903905445.1 uncultured Bacteroidota bacterium | reverse complement strand
CTGGGTAAAGCTGGCCCCCAGATTTGCCTTTTCAATATCGCTGGCCGGTTGAATGGCTTTGATCACCGGATCATCTGGTGGCGCAATATTAATCCAGGCCCCGTCGCCATTGGAGCGGCGGTATTGCAAACGGATCTTTTCAAAATCGTCGGCCGATTTCTCATAACCAGATACGGTAATCCGCATAATATCATCGGAACCGGATGTTAATGGATCCGGGAAAATCACCCAATTGGGTTCTGGTACACTAATCGCTACTTCCGAACAAGGTCGGATAAAATGGACGCTGATGTAATAAGCCGAATAAGCAATAGCGTCATCATCCGGAACCAGGCCCAATTCACCCGCACGGTCATCTTCACATTCAGTGTATAAAACTACTTCCAAACTGTCGTAATCATATTCTTCCGGTCCACGCTCAAAGGTTAAGGTAATTGGAACCGGCTCATCGGGTGGCACCGCATACAAAACAGGGTGGTCTAACAACGCACCATTGAGTTTTATCACCCCGCCATGTGGGTTGCTTTCTGGTCCGGCGGTAAAGGCATACGTACGCAACTCATTGGTTTCGCTGGTATTACCGAGCGTAAATTTGAATACAGCGGCCTCATTGGCAGGCACATCCACAACGGTTGCGGTGCTGTTATCCCGCAATTGCAAATTTGGGCTATACCGGTGTGCCGTATTAGGTTCCCAAGGGCAGGATGTCTGACCTGCTTTTGTTTTGAAAACCGGCGTTTTATACACCGAATCCATGCCAACATCCACACTTATTGCATCGCCTGGGTCATTATCGGCGAGCACATAGCCAGTTGTTACGGAATTACCGTTTTCGGTAGTGGTTGATTTTTCCTTGGTACTATGTTGTGTAAACGTTATATTTCCGGTAACGCCGACCCCTTCAAAATCAAATCCGGTAAAAAACACCTCTTGGGTGTCACTGCCCTTTAAATCCCCATCGGATACAGTGATTGTTGTGTCACTCGTTTCAGCATACTCATACACAATGCCGGCATCAAAAGAGATATTGCGCCGAAATTGCGCCTCGGCTTTAAGCGCCTCATTGTTCGCTAAAATGCTATTCCAACGCTGAATAGAGGTTGAAGCTTGTGTTCTGATAGAATCCGGCACATTTTCTGTATCCGCAACAAGGCCCTCCAGATATCGAAGTACGTTCCGCCGGATGTGGTAATCGCTGTACATAAATGTTGTGGCGTATGATTTAGGCTCTACCAGTAATATCACCTTAACCGCACCTTCGCAAATGGTATCATTAAAGGAAACTTCATCTGCGAAACCAAAATCAACATTTAACGCCCCGCCTACAAAAAGGTCGCCACCCATCACCCATCCGTACGACAAACTATCCGCTGGCCCTACCACCAATTCATCTTCGCTCGTGGAAATACGCTCGTTCGAAACCAAACATACACTAAAAGAAGAATCTGTAGTTCTTTGTGTTGTGGCATAACCATCTAACGAAAATCCAAGTAAGGACCCCGTTTCAATCACATCTGCAACGCCAATGCCAACCACAATTTTTACATCAGGCCCATTATCTATGCTGATACCACCTCCATCGGTATAAGTGAAGTCTGTACTTACATCGTAGGTCGAACACATGCGGGTTTCTTTTTCCACATAAGCATAACTTCCGTCACCTGGCGGATCGCGCAAGATCATGGAAGGCGTTTCTGGCAAAATGGTGGTGAACGTATTTGCTTTGCTTCTAACGCCGATAATGATTCCTTGCACCGAATAACTGCTTTCATTGCCCGAGAGTGTGGTAGCGATTACCTGGAAAGTTTTCTTAAACGGGGCGGAAGGGTTAGGTGCCCCCACCTTGAATCGGTATCTTACCTGTCCGTTACTCAAGGTGGTATCCTTCAATTCATCGGCAAAACCGTTGATCACCTTAATATCGGCCGTATCCACATCGCACACACCGCCATAATAGGTTTCTTGCACCTTAAATTGAACCGTTACATTTTCATCTTTTTCTAGTACAATTTCTGAGCAGGTTGGACTAAAGGGATCCAAACCCGATACTATTTTTACTTCTGGGGGAGCGAAATAAATAAAATCCAGGATCGTATCGCGGTTGGCCAAATCTACCGTTGCGCCGCCCGCATTTTGAAAATAAGTTTTAATGGCCGGATCTGAAAACTCGGAAATGGCAACCGTCAATTGGATGGGCGGCAAGTCGGTAAATTCATAATCGCCGTCTTCATTATCAATGGTCATTTGCCGTTCCAAACAACCATCAATGGATCGCACCTTTACCGTGCATACCGTACCGGACGGGGTGCCAGGGCTTTGAATAATCGGCAACTTACAGGTACCTCCGGCAACTTTACCTGATACTTTATGGGTCGTAATGTCGGAAAAAAGAATACCCGCAATTGGACTGGCAATATTGGTAATGTCCCAAAAAGCAGGTACAAATGCGTGGCTTCCAAATTTGGGCGTTAAGGTAACGGTGGCTCCAGGATCCAATTCAACGATAAACTTACCCGTTGAATCCGTATAAATCGGCGGGCT
>CAIVGO010000605.1 GCA_903905445.1 uncultured Bacteroidota bacterium | reverse complement strand
CAATTTCTAATTCAAAGGTTTGAATCGGGTTAGCGGGGTCTTTTGCGATGCCTTTTGTGGAGAATTTAGCACTATTTACCAGGTAGTTTGGCAGGTTCGCGGAGAATGCATAATCTGTTTGTTCGGCCAGTTCAATTTGCACGGGGCCTTCTTCAGGGGTGGTAAATGTTTGTTTTTTATTGGCGGCCGACATTACCAACTTTGCATTTTTTAAGGGTTTTCGGCCTAATATTTTGGTATTGGGGTTGTTGGGGTCGGTAAAGATTTTTTCCAGCACGTATACGTCCAACAGAATTTTATGCACTACTGGACCGGTTTTGAGGGTATCAATTATTTTGGGTGGCTTTGGTGGTGGGATTTTTTGTTGAAATCGGTAAATATCGTCGGCCCCTTTTCCGCCTGGTCGGTTGGAGGTAAAAAAACCTTCTTGAACCAAATCGCCAATTTTATACGGATTTTTTGGGTCTTTTGGGTTTTTGGGTATTGAGACAAACCCAAAATCATCGGCACCGCTGTTAATCGGTGCTTTCAGATTGTGGGGTGGCGCCCATGCATTGCGATCCACCTTAAAGGTTTTGAAAATATCGAGGCCACCCATGCCTTGTAATCCATCGGATGCAAAGTAGAGGGTATCCTGTTCAATGGATGGGAAAACCTCATTTTCGGGGGTGTTTATATTGCGGCTGAGCAGTCGAGGTTCGTCCCAGCCTGTTTCTGCTTTTGGATTTCGGGTAATTGTATATAGGTCGTATGCGCCCCATCCTTCCGGGTCATTGCAGGAGAAGTAGAGCGTATTTCCATCGGTTGATAAGGCTGGATGGAGGTAATTGATTTTTTCTTTTTGATGGGGTAGTGGAACCGGTGGTGTCCATCCTCCATCGGGATTTTTTTCAGCGGTAAAAATTTTACAAAAAGCATCATCGCCTTTATACGCTTCGAGTGCGCGTACAAAGAAAATTTGTGTACCCGTTCGGTTGAAACAGGCTACCCCTTCATTTCTTGTTGTATTTAACTGTGTATCAAAAAATTGTGGACTTGCCTCGTCTTGTCCGACGATTAGCAAGTCCATAAATTTATTACCGGTCCAGGCGTAATTCTTATCCTCTTTTCCAATTGCGCGGTCACTGGTAAACACAATACGTCCGTCGGAGTACAAAACCGGTGCAAAATCATTTTGTCCGCTGTTAAAAGGAGCCGATTCGATGGTCCATCCATTTTCGGGGGCTTGTTTTAGCCAATCCTCTGCTATGGTACATGCGGTGATTTCCTTTCGGAATTCGTAGGGGCTACCGATTTCAATGCCCAGGTTTTTGAATGCTTCTTTTGCGGCGGCGTATTGTTCCAGTTTTTTTAGTGTCCGTGCCCAGGCTTTAAGGGCGTCGGGGCCATAGTTGTTATCGTATGCCAACTTGAAATAAGACAATGCCTTTTCGTCCAATCCTTTCGCGCGGTAGGAAGCCCCCAATAAATAGGCCAGGGTACCCTTTTCTGTGCGGGTCGTTGCGCTGTTCAGCTCGCTTTGCAACAATGGAATTGCGTCACTGTAGCGTTTGCGTTCGTATGCTGTTCGGCCATCTTTAATTTTGATGGTATAAGAGCAGGCTACTTGCCCTGCGAGCCCCCAAAAAGTGAGCAGCAAGAGCAACATAGATCGGAGGGGCAAAGTTTTTGTTTTCATAGCAGCATAAAGTTACTTCAAAATAGCCAGTTTTGCAACCGCGCGCACCCCGTCTTTAGTTTGGACCATGAGGTGGTACATCCCGGATTGGAGTTGGCTGGTAGCAAGTTCTATGGTCGTTTGTTGTGGTGTGACCGATTGTGACATTATGAGTTGGCCCAGTTCATTCCAAACACCCAGTTGCGCTGCTTGTTGTTCGACTTGTGCAGGAAGGCGTATAGTTACCAACTCTTTTGCAGGATTTGGTGCAATCCACAATAGTTGCAGGCTTGGGCTAATGGTAGATACCGTGCAATCAAAATTGGGGTCGTAGTCGATGGTGCTTGCGTAATAAGCGGTACAAAGTGTGGCGAGGTCGGTTATTTGCACGCCGTAGGTACCGTCGGTTGTTGCGCAATACCGAACATCGGTAGCTCCGTCGATTGGTTGAGCGTTATTGAACCACTGTAATTGGTAACTGGCGGGTAAGTTGAAGGTATCTTCGAGTGACAATAAGTTGTTGTAGTTGTAATATAAAGGTGTGTTGGGGGCATTATTTATGGTAATTAGCATGCTATCAGAAGTTGCCACACATGCGTACTCGTTTTTAACAGCCACTTGGTAGTACCCTGAAATGATTGGGGTCAGGCTGGAATCCATTGCTCCTTCTAATTCTTCGCCATCGAGTATCCATTGATAATTGGGCGCGGCGCTTGCAAGCAGGCGCAATTGGATTTGATCATTGCTGCAGCGCACTTCGCCATTGGGTGCACTTACGAAAGGCGCGGTGGGTACTTCAAAAACCTGCACCGTATCGATTGCATAGATGGTATCTATTGGGTGAATAATTTTGAGCACTACTTTGAAGCCAGCTGAAATAATGGTGTCATTGCTCAGGATATTGAATGAAATATTGCCGCAGGGGTCATCGCCCCCTTTTGCGCCCGAGTCTTCATCCCAAGTTTCGAGGACATAATTGCCAGCACCGATGGGCAGGTTCAGCTGGAAAGTATAAGGCAGGGGCGTATTATTAATATCCGGAGAGGAGTCAAACAACAAGGTTCCATCTGGTTTTTTCAATAAAAGGTATAAGTCGGGTGTGCCAATGCCCACTTGATCGACACAATCAACTTTTAGCACCGTTGCACTTTGCAGGATAAACCCAGT
>CAIVGO010000604.1 GCA_903905445.1 uncultured Bacteroidota bacterium | reverse complement strand
GTCTTGCGAACCCGCATACACATAGTTCGGATCGGTTGGATCGGTGCGCACATCATAATATTGGCTCACATTCAGGCCCGTTAAGGACAAATTTTGAGTCGTTTGCAGGAAATTATACGAAACATACATGCCGCCGTGGTTGGGGATCAGTGCAAATTCCTGGTTATTGCTTTTTCTGAAAAACTCGATTTGCATGATGTCCGCGTGCAATTTATTCGGAACATCCCCATAATATTCCCACCACTCGTTCACCAGGTTCCAGGAAGTACCACCGTTGGTACTCCGATAGCAATTCACTTCTCCATAAAACAACCTGGCAGGATCGGACAGCGACACTTCCATGCCCACCGACCAGGCACCGGAAGGGGTGGTACCACGCAAGGTCCAGGTAGTGCCATTGTTGGTGGATCGATACACCGTTTTATGATCCGTCATGGCATAAAACGTGAGGGTACCGTTGCTGGCGCGATGGCCACGCAACTGACAACTGGTATTGGTGGGCAAAGTGCTGTTGGTGGCAACCGTGGTTACAGTTGTGCCATTCACACTCGAAAGTCTGTTGCTTTGATTGAGCAAATAACACTCTGTGGTGCCGTACGGATTCCACATTGACACTTGATCGGAGTTTCCATGAGCAAAAACGGTGACCAAATTAAAGGTTTTACCCAAGTCGGAGGAATAATAGAGTTGAACACGGGGCGCCCAAGGCGTTGCATCCCAGGTAAGTACAGTGTAGTATATTTTAACCGTACTGCCGTCTTTTGCTGCAATCAATTGCATCGGACCACCCCAGCCGTCGTAATAATTCCAACCACTTGCTTCGGTAAAACTCGCACCCTCATCGTCCGAATACCATATTTTTTTGCCTATAGCGGTCAAAATTCTTTGTCCACCACCCGGCTTTGAAAATACTTGTAAAATATCGGTGTTAAAACGCAAATTGCGGTTCAATTCCGCCCAGTTGTTGCCACTTAAAGCGCCGCGCCAAAGCGTTCCACCTGCCGAAATCGTATAAATTTGATCACTTGCAGGCACATAATCGATCGCAATAACACTGCCAGCCTGGTTTAAAGAGCCACGTTCAAACCAGGCCGCTTTGATTTTGCCATTTGCAAAAGTGCCGGCGGCTTTTGCCGGACTGAAAGCAGCCGATTGTTGCAAATAATCCTGTACCATTACCGATTCATTGGCCCGTTTCCAGTCGATGCCCGGTGCTGCGCGGTGTTGTAAAGTCAGAAATTGTTCACGTAACTTCATTTTACCGCCCTCCCCTTCATCTTCCTCAAAAGGAACTGGAGACGCTTTTTTACATTGTGCAAATAAGAGTGCGAGGCAGAGCAACGGAAATAAGAGTAGACGATTTTGCATGAGATAGCATTTTATTAAGGTCGGAAAGATAAAAAGATATTTACGTTTCTATCTTAAATACGACCTTAGCAGCCAAAACAAGACAAAAATTGTGACACACCCAACACCCGAAAATACAAGTCCGGCACTCAATATCACAGTTTTGTCTGCTGGTGCAGGCAGTGGCAAAACCTATACCTTAACTGGTCGCATGGTCAACCTGCTCAAAGCGGGTATTCGACCCAATGGCATCATAGCCACTACTTTTACCCAAAAAGCCGCCGCTGAATTGCAGGAACGTGTACGCGTACGCCTGCTGGAGGAAGGCATGAGTGAAGCGGCCAATGCATTGGGCAGTGCCCTGATCGGCACCGTGCACAGCATTGGTACACGTTTATTACAGCGTTTTGCCTTCGAAGCGGGGGTGTCGCCGTTGGTGGAAATTATTGCTGAAAATGACGGACAACGGCTGTTCAACGAGTCGCTTTCCCAGGTTTTGACCGAAAAAAGGATCGAAGAAATGAACCGCCTGGCCGATCGGCTGGGTTTGAGTAAAAAAACGTATGGCGATGCCTATGATTGGCGACGGGTAATCCGCGACCTCACGGATGTAGCACGCGCCAATAATTTCTCGCGGGAAGTGCTGGAAATCAGCAAATTAAAATCCTGGGAATCCTTTGAGCAGTTACTTCCTCCTGTACAACCGCGCGATGAAACGACCTGGAACAACCAACTCCTGAGTTTGCTCGATCAAACGGCAGAGGCCTTGGATGCGAATACTTCGGATACCACCAAAGCTACGCGTGAGGCCGCAGAAACCTTGCGCGCCCTGCAAAACCAGCTCAAATGGCGCGAAGAATTGTACTGGCACGAATGGGTAAAAATTGCCAAAACCAATGTTGCCGTAAAAAGCCGGGATCTGTTTGAGCCGCTTCAAGAGTTTGCGCGCAGCCACGATGCACACCACCAGTTTCACGCCGATGTACAGGGCTTTATTTACCTCGTTTTTGATATTGCCATGGATGCGCTCGGCGAATTTGAAGCGTACAAGCAAAAACGCGGACTGATTGATTACACCGACATGGAAACCTATGTCAGCAAGTTGCTGCGCATCGATGCCGTGCGTCAAACCCTGCAGGAAGAAATGGACCTGTTGTTGGTCGATGAATTTCAGGACACTTCACCGATCCAGCTCGATATCTTTTTGCAACTCAGCCAGTTAGCCAAACATTCGATCTGGGTGGGCGACCCAAAACAAAGTATTTACGGCTTCCGTGGGGCCGATCCTGCTTTAATGAAAGCCATTATTGATGCCACTGGAGGTATTCTGGACGAAAATATTTTGAAAAAATCATGGCGCAGTCGGGCCGACCTTGTAAATGCGGTCAATGCCATTTTTACCAAAGCCTTCCACGATGCCCCGCCCGATCAAGTGGCCCTCGAACCGGTTTCAGCCATCGCCCAAGAACAGGCTGTACTCGACGCTCAATTGCCCAACCGCATGCCTGGCGAGGACCATCGCGCCTTGATTCATTGGCGACTTTTAAGTGAAGCAGACGAGCGCAAAACACCCGGGGCCCCCTGGACCGAAAACGCGATTGCTGCCAAAATCCAGCAATTATTAGTGCGTGAAACACCTGTTTTTAACAAAAAAAGGGATCAAATTCGGCCGGTGCAGCCCTGCGACATTGCCGTGTTGTGCCGCAACAACAGCGGTTGCCAAGCCATTGCCGATGCCTTACACCGCATCGGCATTAAAGCAGCCATCGCGCGCGTGGGCCTGCTCGAAACCCAGGAAGCGCGCCTGACATTGGCCTGCATGCGCTACTTGCTGACCGCCGCCGATGCCTTGAGCGCTGCCGAAATTGTCTGTATGATTGGCGGCCAACCCTTGGAACAACTCGTGGAACACCGATTAGACTGGTTGCAAAGCCTGGATGCTCCACCGCCCTCACTGCCCGAAACGGATGCCGACGAAATCCGCGAACCTATTCCACCCTACCACCGCGCTTCCGGCAGTTGGTTGCGCGAAGACCCGTTTTTGCAAAAACTAAACCGCCTGCGCAGCCATACCACCGATTTGAGTGCTGCCGAAATCCTCAATTTACTTTTAAATGAACTGGATTTGCGCCGCATCGCCGCACAATGGGGCAACCCGGCTCAACGCCTGGATAACCTCGATCGGCTGCGGTATTATGCGCTCGAATACGAATCGGCCTGCAACCGCCTGCACTCGGCTGCGTCATTGGGCGGATTGTTGCTTTGGCTGAACCAACTTGCTGAAAATGAACAAGATGCACAAGGCGCTGGCGACAGCCCCGATGCGATCAAAGTGCTAACGTACCACCGCAGTAAGGGATTGGAATACCCCATTACCATTTGTCACAACCTGGATCAAGCGCTGAAAGAGCAAATTTGGGGGATTAACCTGGTTGCTGAACTGGAAACTCCCGATTTAAATAACATTCTGGGTAACCGCTGGATGCGCTTTTGGGTAAATCCTTATGCGGATCAATTGCGCGGCACACGCCTGGAGGAAGCCTTACACGCCAGCGCTGCGTGGAAAACTGCACAAAAAGTGGCCCTCGAAGAAGAAGCCCGTTTGTTGTATGTGGGACTCACACGTGCACGCGACTACCTGATTTTTCCGGGTACCACCCGCGGATTCAAGTGGCTCAACCGGGTGTTCAATCAGGGCGACGAATCCATCCCGACCCTTGATCCGCATACCGATGAAACGCCGTTTTATTGGAACAATGAATTGATTTACTGTCAGTTAGAGCAGCAAACATTTCCGCGCGAATTTCCAGAATCCTTGCCAGATTTGTCGCCCGTGCCGTTTCATCCCGAAAGAAAAGGCCGCAACAACAACCCGCAAACCAATTTATGGATTGATCCATTGACGGAAATTGCGCCGGGCCCAGCACCACAAACCGCTGATCCGATTCCTTTTGCAGCCTGGCTGGAATTCAAAGGCGATTATTCGGCCAATATAAGTAAAGCGGTACAAGCAGCCTGCGCCGCCTTGCAACCGGGCATGCCCCCGGTGCGTATCCAGCAATTGGCGCAACAGCAAGTTGACATTCGGGAATTGAAAGATAGCCTGCCTGTGGAGGCCCTGACTCAACAAATAAATGATTTTCAACGTTTTGTAATGCAACAATTCGCACCAAAAACCTTGTTTGCAAAACATCCTTTAGCAGGCAGCTTCGGCAAACGACAACTGCGCCTGGAGGTCGATTTATATTGGGAAAACAGCGCAGCAGCAGGCATCGTCCTGTTTGCACCTTTTGCCGAAGGCATGAAAAAATGGAAAACGCAGGCCCAGCAAAAAGCACAAATATTGGCCTGGTGCCAATTAATCCTGCACCAAATGCATCCCAACAAATCCCTGCACTATTGGATCGTTTTTCCAATAGAAGGACAGGCGGTACAAGTTAGTTTTTAAACTGTACCGTATAAATAGGCAAAAATTCCGAAAGCAATGGTGCCAATCAAAACACCCAGGCCCAAGGCGCGGTCATCGTTGACTTTCCAGAAAAATAAACCTGCCAGTAAACCTCCAGCAACCACCACCAGATAGTGAAATGCGTACTGGAGCGCTACAAAGGCTACAAACGTAAAAACAGCGCGCACGGCAACGGAAAAAATGAAATTCATGTCCTGATTTTTGTGGCAAACTTAATGAACTGCCCGATCATTTTACACAGACAATTGCCTTTCATCTTTCTGGCTTAATAATTGTCGCATGTATTGTATCCTAGATTTGAAAGCTGCTTGCCGGAAAAAATCTACCTTTGTAATCTAGACCGCCTAGCGGTGAAACCTCTGTTTGTCTCTAAAATGAAAGTAGTTATCCCCGTTGCAGGTGCCGGAACTCGGCTTCGTCCACACACCTACACGCAACCCAAGCCTTTGATGCCCGTCGCAGGCAAGCCCATTATCCGCCTGATCGTGGATAAATTGGTGGAGGCCGGCCTCACTGAATTTGTATTCGTAATTGGGTACCTCGGTGATAAAATCAGGGACTATATCGAGGAAACTTACCCGAACCTTCATACCGAATTTGTGTACCAGGAATCGCGGGAAGGATCGGCCCACGCCATCATTACGGCCCGCGAATGCATTGAAGATGAGGACGAAATATTTATTGCTTTTGGCGATACGATTTTTGATTTGGACCTCAAAACCATGCTGAATTGCCCGCATTCCTGTATCGGAGTAAAAAAGGTTACCGATCCGCGCGAATTTGGCGTAGCCGAATTTGGGGAAGATGGCTTTGTTACACGATTAGTGGAAAAGCCGCGCATTCCAAAATCCAACATGGCGATTGTGGGTTTGTATAAAATCAAGGAAGTTTCGGCCTTGTTGCGTGCAATTGACCACCTCATTCGCAATGATATCCGCACGGTAGGCGAATACCAACTCACCGATGCGCTGCAATACCTGCTCGAAAGCGGCGTGAAATTTCAGACGATTTTAGTCAGCAACTGGTTCGATTGCGGCCGAAAAGATGTGTTGCTGGAAACCAATGCCATGTTGCTCAGTCAGCGCGGGTACGCCACCGATGAATTTCATTTGCCGGAAACAGAAAACACTATTTTTATCCACCCGGTAGCAATCGGCGCCAATTGCCAGATTAACAACAGCATCATCGGGCCCAATGTGACCATCGGCGACAATGTGCATATCAGTTATTCTATTGTAAAAGACAGCATTATCGGCAATTTCGCGGGCTTGCAGGACGCGGTGTTGAATCACTCGGTGATTGGCAGCGATGCGAGCATTAAAGGCATGAATTTGAGCTTGAACATTGGGGATAATACGGAGATTGATTTTGGGTAGGGCCATAACTATGATCAACTAAACTCCTCCAAAAACCGCAACAAATTCCAATGCTCAATTCCATTAACGGTATTGGTAAAAGACGGGTCCATGCTTACTACCAATTTTCGATAGTTATCCGGGATTAACGCCAGGTTGCCAAATTCACGATCTATAGTAGATTGTTCCGTAAGTACATAGGCGACCTGGATGTAAACGCGTTCGTTGTTTTTTTCCGCGACAAAGTCTATTTCCTGGGTTTGCCAGTCTCCTGTAAATACGGTAAAACCATTACTAATCAAATGGTGGAAGACGCAGTTTTCAATAAGTTTGCCCATATCGGATATCCTGAAACCTGCCAAAGCATTGCGCATGCCCAAATCTTGAAAATAATATTTCTCCCCGACCTCAAAGTTCCGTTTCCCTTTTAAATCAATCCTTTTTACCGGAACGATGATCTGACTATTCACCAAATAAGCGAGATAATCCAAGACCGTATTTACAGAAATATTGATTTTTTGCGATTTTAAGTAGTCGCTTACCTTTTTAGCATTCAGAATACTTCCAATATTATCTGCCGTAAATCGAATAAGTCGATCCAAAAAATTGACATTCCGAATATTATATCGTGTTAGAATATCCCGGTATAAGATGCTGGTAAATACATTTTTCAGATATTCAAATGCGAGTTCATCCCTTAATTCCAAATTCCGCAAAAACGGCATTCCACCATATTTTAAAAACAGGTGCAGGCTTTCCTGATTGCTTTCTAGGTCGTGAAAGGTCAAAAACTCTTTAAAATCAAGGCTAAAAACCGGAATTTCAATATATCTACCGCTCAATCGGGTGGCCAATTCGCCAGATAATATTTCTGAATTGCTGCCGGTTATGTACAGGTCGTAATTCGGTTGAGCGGCAAAGGACCGTACACTATTTTCAAAGTCTTTGATTTCCTGCACCTCATCAATAAAAACGTAATTTATCACACCAGGTGTTGTCACAGCCTTCGAATGGATATACGCACTCAATTCGATGTCATTGGTAATTTGCCTGAAATCTTCGCGCTCCTTATCGATTAGAATCAAGTTATAGGACGCACTCGTAGCGCTGATTTCGGCCTGTACTTGCCGCAACAGATAACTTTTTCCAACGCGCCTTTGCCCAATCAGTACCTTTATGAGTGATTTACTGATAAACGGTCGGATCCGCGCATCATACTTTGGACGAACTAAGACATCTTTCATTATAATGAAAATTTATGCAAAAAAACAGAAAGTTTTCATTATAATGAAAACTTTTCAGAAAAACGCCTAACTTTTTATTATAATGAAAAAGCATCGTTAACGCCCCTGCCTACGATTCGTCCGAAGAAATATGCAAAACCGTAGTTAAAAATACGTCAAAATCATCTAAGTCTTTTTCTACGATTGTGCGAACGACTGCATAATTTATACGGGTATAACTATGGATTGCAATATTCCGAAAACCAACCATGTTTTTCATCTTTTGACAAAGTTCATCAGAAAGTAATCCCTTTGCCTGCAATAATTCAAAGCTTTCTCTTGAAGTTTGTGGAATGCCTAATTTTCGGGTCTTTACAAGGTGGTTGGCAAGGTCTATAGCCGATTCACAAGCGCGGGTCAGGTTAAGTACAATTGAATCTTGTCGACGAAGTTCTGTCTCAAACTCGGATTCAAACCCAAAGTATTCTGTTCGAACCCGCTCAAGGCATCGGTCCAAATCAGCTGCTTTATTCAAAATAATATCGTCACGCATACACTTTCCCCCGCTGTTTAATGTCCTGTATAATTGCTTGTTGCCCCTCGTTTAAATGTTGATAGGAAGAGAAAACAAATAAATCAAATTCATCGCAATACAAATTATCTGAAGAAAAAATACGTTGACCTTTTGCTACAATTTGAAACTGTAATACCGTAGAAGCCTGCTGCAAATCAACTAAATCAACATCAGCATCAAGCAAGTTGGAAACCAGGAGCCGTAGTTGGTGTATTTCATAATCACTTAAGGTGTGTCCAGGTGCTAAAAAGGCAAAATCATAATCACTTTCCGGCCGTTCAGTCCCGGCTGCACGACTCCCAAACAAATAAACAGCCTTAAGGCTTGGTAAAGCCTCAAGTAGTACTTGGATAACCGTTTGAAAAACGTTGTTCATTATGCAAAAATAAGGAAAATTTTCATCCCTATCGTTTTCTACCCTTTCGAATTTTATAGGGTATTGCAGTTCTACATAGCCGCGCAATCAAGCAACGCTTTGCCATTTTTATCGAATCCAACACATTTTCCATCTATATATTCCAAATCAGGTGTAATTTTGTTCAAGCTGTCATCTCCCTGCATGTAAACACGAAGGCAGCATCATCCTCAATTTCGCTCCCATGATGCTTGAAACAAACATTTTCCGCCCTGTTTTTCTTTTTTATTTGCTGGTTTTCCTCCACAGCACCCCTGTTTTTGCGCAGGTTTCTTGCGACCCGGTGTTCCCCACGGTACAAGATAACATCACCATCACCTACGATGCCACCAAAGGCAACGCGGCCCTCGTAGGCGTGAGCCCCGTGTACGCGCACATGGGCGTGATCACCAATTTGAGCACCTCCCCGACCGACTGGAAACACGTGCCGACTACCTGGGGCATTGCCGATCCAGTGGGTGCGATGACAGCAGATGGACCAAATAAATGGAAAAAAACCATCAACATTAATACCTTTTTCAATATTTCTGCGGGCGAAATGGTCCTGAAACTATCTTTTGTTTTCCGCAACACCAATGGCAGTACGGTTGGCCGCGCCGAAGATGGTTCCGATATTTATTACGACGTATATCCCGTCAACGGTCCACTGCAAACTAAATTCATTACCCCGATCAATGCTTCTTTTCTTACAACCGTTGGAAGTGTTATTCCGGTACTTGGGGCTGCCTCCAAAACCAGCGCCATCAGCCTTTATGACAACGGCACGCTGCTGACCAGCGCCAATGGCCTGCAAATTCAAAACACCCTCAATGCCAGTGCCGGATACCACCAAATTCAAATGGTGGCCGACGCGAACGGCGAAAAAGATACGTCCGAATTTGTCTATGTCGTATCAGCACCCATTGTAACCGCGGCGTTGCCTGCAAACACCGAACTGGGCATCAATTACATCGACGGACAAACGGTACGCCTCGCCCTGTACGCTCCCAACAAACAAATCGTGTATGCCATCGGCGATTTTAGCAACTGGCAAATTGACCCGGCGTTTCAAATGAACCGCACCCCAGATGGTAATACCTGGTGGATTGAATTGAAAAACTTGCCCGTTAATCAACCCGTTCGTTTTCAATATCTTGTAAATGGCAACCTCCGCATTGCCGACCCGCTCAGCACCCTCGTCCTCGATGCCGGTAATGATCCGTTTATTGCAGCCGGTACCTTTCCCAACCTGACGCCTTACCCGGTTGGAAAAACCAGTGGCGCCGTTTCGGTGCTCCAAACCGCGCAAACGCCGTTCAACTGGAGCGCAACCAATTATGTGCGCCCTAAAAAGACGGATTTGGTTGTATATGAATTGCTGGCACGCGATTTTGTCGCCAACCACGACTACCAAACTATTCTGGACTCCCTCGATTATTTCCAAACCCTCGGCGTGACAGCCCTCGAATTAATGCCGGTCAACGAATTTGATGGCAATATCAGCTGGGGCTACAACCCGGCCTACCACAAGGCAACCGACAAGTATTATGGCTCTCCGGAAGCACTGAAAATACTCATCGACGAATGCCACAAACGCAACATCGCGGTCATTTTTGATGTCGTGTTCAACCAGGCCTCCGGTTCCAGTCCGCTGGCACAACTGTACTGGAATGCGACCCTCAACCGCCCTGCTGCCGACAATCCGTGGTTAAATCCGACCGCAACGCATGATTTTAATGTTTTTAACGACTTTAACCACGAAAGTCAGGCCACCAAGGCTTATGTAAAAAACTGCCTCGCCCACCTGATTCAGGAATTCAAAGTGGATGGTTTCCGTTTCGACCTTTCTAAAGGCTTTACCCAAAAAGTTACCTTGGGCAATGTGAGCGCCTGGGGACAATATGATGCGACCCGCATTGCCACTTTGAAGGATTATGCCAACTTCATCTGGGCAAAAGACCCGACGAATTACGTCATCCTCGAACATTTTGCCGATAATATCGAAGAAAAAGAACTCGCCGAATACGGTATGATGCTGTGGGGCAACATGCATGGTTCCTATAAAGACCTGGGCTTAGGCACTGCAGCCGGACAAAATGCCAGTGTAAGCGGCATTTCTTACAAAAACCGCAGCTGGACCGTTCCACACCTGATCGGATACATGGAAAGCCACGATGAAGAGCGGATCATGGTCGATTTAAAAAACAGCGGCGCTGTAAATGGTACGTATAATGTGAAAAACACGGCTACCGCATTAAAACGGATCGCCATGCTCAATAATATTTTGTACACCATTCCAGGACCAAAAATGCTGTGGCAGTTCGGCGAGTTGGGCTACGATTTTTCTATAAATCTATGCGAAAACGGCTCTATCAGCACCAATTGCCGCACCAGTCCCAAACCCATTCGCTGGGATTATTACAACGATCCGGCAAGGCGTTATTTGTACGGCCGCACGGCAGGATTACTCCAACTCCGCAAAAATTACGACGTTTTTGAAACGACGGATTTCCTGCTCAATGTAAGCACGGGCAAAATGCGTTCGGTGCGCCTCAACAGTCCGACCATGAATGTGGTAGCGGTTTCGAACATTTCTACGGCACAGGAAACCGCCAGCATCGTTTTCCAGCACACGGGCACCTGGTACGATTACTACACCGGAACTCCTTTTGAAGTAACCGGCGCAAACGCCAACTTGACCTTAGAGCCGGGCGATTACCGCCTGTTTATCGATCAAAACATTCCATTCCCCGGCGATATCCTATTCCTCGACAGCAAAGAAGCAGCAGGGAACGTGCAAAACATGCTCGTTTACCCAAATCCCGCCACCGATTATGCTTCAGTAGATTTTTCCTTGAATGACCAGGCATCCGTGCAATTGGAAGTGGTCGATTTGGCAGGAAAGCGCATCTTCAACGTTACCACCGATACACTCCCTGCGGGCGATTACCACTACGAACTGCGTACTGAAAATTGGGCTGCTGGCGTTTATTTTGTGACCCTGCGCGACCCCGCTGGTGCGCGTATCACTAAAAAATTAATCAAATAACCTTCCCCAACAAACCGGTGGTGCCTGCTCGACAGGCCCGCCGGCCTTCCGTCTTGCCTCCCCTTGCGGGATTGCGGACGTCCTTATATAAAGGGGCGGACCATATAAAGTCTGCCCCTATTTTTTTATAAAATCTCCCATTCATGCGGATTTTATGGCTTTCGCCGGGGTTTGCTGCCCACGAACAGGACTACAATTGTATTCCGCCCTTGCAGTTATTAGCAAAAGCGCTGCAACGCGAAGGGGTAGAGATTTGCATCCTCACGTTGGGTTATCCATTTGATGCTGCATCTTATACCTGGAATGGCATTCCTGTTCAATCCTGTTATGGAAAAAACAAAAGCCGTTTTCGCTGGATCAATTGGTGGCGCATGCAGCATTTTGCCCAAAAAATGCATGCAACATCCCCTTTCGATGTGATCCATAGTTTTTGGCTGGGCCCTTGCTGGCTGGTGGGGCGGCATTTAGCGCGGCGCTGGGGCATTCCGCACTGGACCACGCTCATGGGTCAAGACGTATTACCACAAAACCGTTATCGTTTTTTGTTAAAACCGCAGCATTGCCCAAACCTGATCGCGCTGACCCATTTTCAAAACCAGCTTTTTGAAAAAAACACTCACCTAAAAGCAGGGCATGTGCTCCCTTTTGGCATCGATCCTCAAGAAATACCCGGCGCTTTATCAGAGCACCGTCCCATTGATATATTGGGTTGCGGTTCATTTATCCCACTGAAAAACTGGCGCCTTTGGTTGCAAACGGTGGCACTGTGTAAAAAAAGCAACCCAAATTTAAAGGCAGTACTCATTGGCGATGGCACACAACGCGCTGAAATAGAACAGTTTGCAAAACAATTAGAATTGCAGGATACCGTTACTTTTGCAGGCCATATCCCGCGCAGCGCGGTGTTTCAGTATATGCAGCAGTCCAAGGTTTTTCTGCACACGGCTCAATTTGAATCATTGGGTTATGTATTAGAAGAAGCACGCATGCAGGGTTGTCAGCTGGTAAGCACGCCTGTCGGCATTGCGCCCGAAATTGCGGCCTGCGCATCCACAGAAAATGAACTGAGCGCTTTGGTTTTAACATTATTGGCAGGACCTTTGAGGAAAGTTGAATCAAATTCCTGGACGATTCAGGATACGGCAAGGGGGTATTTAGACTTGTACGCTACTTAATTTTCCCCAACGGAAATACCTTCCCCGCATCTTCCGCTTTCACCGTCAAAAAAGGCACATCATTCCGAATACTCCCGCCGCCCATCACTACATCAACTTGCTTTCCATCTGCCCGGTATATTTTAGTACCCACTGGGCAATTAAACCGATGATGGGCGCCCGGTAATAAAAATACCGAATTCGTCCAGTTACCCACCGTTCCTGGCTCATATCCGATAAAGGTATATTTATGGGGTAAAATGCTGTTGTTACGCACCCGAAAGGATATTGATTGAGGTGCATTCACCTGCATTTCCGCAACATTGGGTTGGGAGGCAATGCAATCGGTTAACATAAAGAGCAAAGCAAAAAAGAAAAGTTTCATGTGTGTGAATGTTTATGATTTGAAATAATTTAATCCGTATGGGCCGGTCGCGCGTAGGGACAAGTCGCGTACGGGCAGGTCGCGACCTGCCCCTATTCCTTCCGGGCCTTGATCCGACCTTCCGAATCCTCCGCCCCGCCGCCATTGCGATTCCGGGTTTTTAATTGCTGGTTGCCAAACTTCCAACTGAAACTCACGGCCACATTCTGGCTTTCCCAGGTATTGCACATGGAGCCGCGTACCGAGCCAAAATCAACCGATTGCGCCCAACGCTGGGTGCGAAACAAGTCATTCACACTGATTTTAAGGGTGGCCTTGTCTTTCCACAGCGATTTTTTCGCGCCGATCGAAGCACTTGCAATACCTTTATTTACAAAAACACCATCGCGGGTAGGGAATTGGGCCCAAAAAGAAGCCTCCAGACTATAACCTTGTTTTAGAGTAAATTGCTGCGACACATAACATCCGCCCCCGAAAGCGCCCGCGTTCAATTGCGCATCGGCCAACTGCGAACGAAACTGATTGTGCCAAACGCCCAGCCATACATACCCTTCCCACCAGGATTTAATGGGCAAGGGCAGGTTTACATTCAAACTAACATTATCCTGCTGATTCAAATTTTGCGGTTGGGTATAAGCCTGATTGCCCTCCTGCCGCGCAACGGTATTGACCAGGTTGGTGGTGCGGCTGTACCCGAGCGAAATACTGGCAGCATACCGATAGGTGTATGAAATTTCAGCAGCGTGGGTGTAAGCAGGACGCAAATAAGGGTTGCCGCGCTCGCTCGTGTAAGGATCAATTTGCCATACAAACGGATTCATATCCTGGTAAGCAGGGCGACTCAATCGACGGTTGTACGAAAAGCCTAATTGATGATTCGGCTTCAAGGTGTATTGCAGGTACGCCGTGGGGAAAAGCCCCAGGTAAGTCGTATCGGGTTTGTTCAATTCGGCCCCGTACAAATCCGTCGATTTACCTTTAACCTGGGTCTGTTCGGCCCGCAGCCCCAATTGCCAGTTGAACTTTTGCCCTTGTTTGCCCACATTGGTATAAGCAGCGGCTATATTTTCCTGATAATCAAATCGGTTGCTCCGACCTGCATCGGCTTGCGACTGCCCATTGGCGGTACGTGTACTTTGAATGGAATTGTCCGAATTTGTCCAGTTCAACTTCGCGCCGGCTTCGATTTTCAAGCCGTTTTTCCGGGTTTTGACATAATCCGTTTTTACCGACCAGATCGTAATATTAGAACCCAGGTCGCTAAATAAGGCATCGCGAGAAAGCAATTCATTTTCGGAATTAAAGTGCTGGTTTTCAAGTGCATTAGACCCTTTACTTTGAAATATAATCCGATCTGCATCCACAGAAAGTTCATTGCCCAAAGTATCCGTATAGCGGTAATTCAAATTGTAATTTACGCGATCATTGTGGTTTGGCGCAAGATTTAAACTATACAAAGTACTGTCTATCAAAGCATTGCCTTCGTTATAAATTTGAGTTACATTGTCTTTACGGGAGATATTGTTGTAAAAATTACCCAACACCAAAACACCCAACGTATGGTGTTCGTTGGCAAAAAAATCGGCCCCCGCTTTAAAAGATTTAGTGCCAAATTGTTCGATCAAGGGGTTCGTCTGCTCAAATACTTTACCCGCAGCGTAACGGGTAATTTGTTGCCCCACCGATTGCGAGCCGTCTACCACATTGGCATTTCCAAAAAAATTGACCTTTCCGGGGCGATAATTCAAATTGAGCCCGGTGCGCAAGCGCGCATGAATACTTTGAGTAATCCCTGCCGTTACAACGCCGTTTACACCCAGCGATTGGTTCTTTTTCAAGCGAATATTGATGATGCCCGACACCCCTTCCGCATCGTATTTAGACGAAGGCCGCGTAATTAATTCTATTTTGGAAATGCTTTCGCCCGGCAAACTTTGCAAAAAAGCCACCAATTGATCGCCTTCCAACTGCGTAGGCTTTCCGTCGATCAATACCCGCACACCTGCCTTTCCTTCCAGCATAACAGATCCTTGCGGTGTTACAACCACACCCGGCGAACGCTGCAACAATTCCAGTGCGTTATTGCCCGCCGCCAACGTGGAACCTTCCACATTGACCACCACTTTATCCAATTGCCGTTCAATGGTGGGTAATTTGGCACTTACCGTAGCCTCTTTTAGTAAATTGTTGACAGAAAATGTCATGGGTGGCGCCTCGATGGTCGCGCTTGGTTGCAACGTAATGGCCCCTGAATAAAGATCAGCGTATCCTAATAATTCCGCTTTGATCAGGTATAATCCAGCGTCAATACTGGAGAATTCAAAACGGCCATCCGCTTCAGTCGCTTTACCCGCTACATAACTGCTATCGGCAGCGCGCAGGAGTTTGACCGTGGCATATTCAGCCGCTTCACCCGTGTTGAGGCGCAAAGTACCTGTGATACTTTGGGCAAAAATGGAAACTTGTAAAAACAAAAAGACAAAAAGGAGGGTGCATTGCTTGTGCATGGTCAACAGTTTTATTTGCGAATTGATACCGCAAAAGTGGGCTGACCAAGGCCCTCGCATCGCCGCAAAGCATGATTTGAGACCTGTGCTTGTAGGCTCGGATTATGATTTGAGACCCGCATACTGACTCGGCGCATTGCCTGTCAGTTTCTTAAAAGCACGGTTAAACGTCGCTTTTGAGTTAAAACCCGACTCAAATGCAACCCCAAGCAACGAAAGATGCTGAAATTCGGGCAAAGCCAGTTTGCGCTTCACTTCTTCCACCCGATACGTATTGACAAAATCATTAAAATTTTGCTGAAACCCATTGTTTACCAAATACGACAATTGCGAAGCATTTAAGCCGATTCTTTCTGCCAAAACAGACAAGGTCAACTCCGGATCAAGCCAGGGTTGTTCCGTTTCCATAAATTGGGCCAGTTGCGGACGATACTTTTCCACCGCTTCGGGCAACATCGTGAGTTTGCCCGTTGCAGTATTGGTGGCCGGTTCCTGCGCTTGAACACTGCGTTGTTCCAATACCGCCAGTTGCACACTCGATTTTTGGGCAAAACTCCAACCCGTCACCGAAATATAATACAACAACAGCGCCCGCGTCAAATTGAGCCAATACCAGCCCGTGTACCAAAAATTGAACGCTTGGGCTGCAATGGAAAACAACAAATCAAAAACTAAATACGCCGAAAATGCCACCAAAAACAGGCGCAACCAATCGAGCGTAATTTTACCCGTGTTGGAATATTCCTGCTCAATCAGGTTCCGATAGGATTGAAAACGCCGGAAAGCATATGTCAAGTAAGCAATGGACGTAAGATAAAAACTAACTTGTTGCACCCACCGAATAACCCTACCCCAAAACGCTTCATCCAAAAATTGAAACTTGATAGCATCGGGTAAGGACCAAACAGAAAAATGCACTACAAGATAAACCACCGGCAAGGCAAAATGTGCCCAATCCCGGCGTTTCCAACTAAAATCACGATCCGTAAGTGCCTTCACATAAAGCAATATCAACGGACCATATAAAAACGGATTGTCGAATGGAAAAAAGGTGAGGTCAAAACCATGCTCCCGTGCATAGTCATACACCCCCATGAAGCCAATAAAATGTTCAATCAGGGAACAAGCCAGTTGAAACAAGAGGGCCGCCAGCAACAAATCGGCCGTTTGGTTACGGCGCAGGCCACGTGCCAACAATAAACCCGCCACTACCACGCCTTGCAGCATGGCAATCAGCAACAACATGGATCGAAGGTTGATGTTTAAATCCAACGTTTTAAAAATTTTAAAATTTATGATGGCGCCACGCGTACGGACAAGTCGCGACTTGTCCCTACCGCTACCGCGCCGCCCGCCACGCCTGCACCAACATCAATACCGCATCATAGTTCAACATCCCCGCCTTTATTCCTTGCGCCTTCAAATATGAATCATACACCTGGTACCGCAGCCGGGGTGCTAATTCCTTGTATTGACTGTTTTGCTTGCGAATGGCTGCTTTATCGGCCAAAATACCCGCCGGAATGGTCGGTTTGAACGATTGTTCATATTCCTGCGGGTCACTTTGCCAGCAAGCATGCGACAATGTACTCCAATAATCCAGTCGGGCGCAGTAAGCAATGTACACATTCGAATCTTCGGCACAGGCAATATAGGCGATAAAATTGCACACCCCTTCATCGCAAAACCCATATCCATGGCTCATTTCGTGGGCCATCGCAGGCAATTTCCGCAAAGGATGCAGGCCCCCTTCAATATTGCCTTCGCCCACAAATGGCCAGTAAATACCCGAAGCACCAAATTTGAACAGTGTCCCAGCCGGATAAATAAACCGCCCGCGCACCCGTCCGCCCACAGGAAACCCCTGCGCGTTGAGCCATACTTCCACCCTGACCCGAATCGTATCTTCCACCTGTAATGGCCAAAAAGCCTGGTCGTTCAACGCATTTGTATCGTTTCCGACCAATATGGTACGCAGACTATCTAAAACACGCGTTTCTGTGCGTAATTCCTGCCATAAAACCCGCGTTTCAACTGGTTGAACATCCAGTCCAAGTTGCGTTTCAAAAGGAAGGCGGGCATAATTAAAACCCCAAAGCCAGAAGAACAAGCCGACCAATAAGCCCGCAAAACCAGCCAAATGCACTAAGTAATACCCAACTTTTGTCCAAAAAGTCGCCATTTTAGGCCGCCACAGGTACAAACACACGGCAAAAACAACGACACCCAACCAAAACAAATAAAACACCGGAAAGGGCAAGCGCCCCGTACTCCCATCCAAGACATATCGGATACCCTGAAATAGGCCGCGGCTGTACCAACGCTCCACCCACGCTGGCGATTGATGCGCTAAAATGTTGAGTAGCAAGGTACCCAAACCAAAAAGAATACCCAGCACCGCACGAAACCTACCAGAGCCGCGTTTAGGCATAACCAGACTTTTGGGGAAACGCCGAAAAAAGGCTATTATAAGCTGCTTGTAATATGCCATCTGAAAGTTAATCTGCCCATTTCACCTACCATTATGGTCGGCACAGGCAACTTAAAAAGCCGTAAAACTACGCTGAAAGGATATGAATCCAGCATTAAAATCGATTCTACTATACATTCACCCTTTGCCCGAATCCATTTTAGAGGAAATAGATCTGTACTTTCAGGAGCAAACATTTCCTAAAAATCACTTACTCCTGAAAGAAGGTCGCCCTTGCCAATACTTGTGGTTTATGGAAAAAGGGGCTGCCCGTTATTTTCATACCACCGAGGAGGGTAAAGAAGCGAATGTGTGGTTTTCCTTTGATCAGGATATCCTGGCTTCGGCGCCAAGTTTCGTAAACCAAAGCCCAACCCAGGAAGGTATTCAATTGCTCGAAGACAGTACTTTATTCGCAATCGGGTTCCACGATTTCCATCGTTTGCTCCAAAAACACCACGCCTTTGCCCTTTGGTACATCAAACTAATTGAAAAGTTTTACATCACCCAAATTGAAGACCGCATCGGTGATTTGCAGTTTCTTTCTGCAAAACAACGATACGAAAAACTCCTGCTCCTGTTTCCAGACATCAGCAATCGAGTAAGCCTTGGCCATATTGCATCGTATTTAAATATTACGCAGGAAACGCTCAGCCGAATCAGGGCAGGCAAAATGTAGTTTTTGATGTACATCAAAAGTATTTAAATGCAATACCCGAACCTTTGCAGCACGTTAAAATTTCGGCCACGCAAAAGTTCAACACCATGCAGTTCCAAACATTTTTCTCCCAGTTTTTAGAGGCTTTTCTCGAAAATGCCCTCACGTATGCCCTCTTCGCATTCCCATTTTTCTTAGCCTTCTGGGTTATCTGGAAAAAAAAGCTGCAATCGATTCGTATTCAGGAGGTAGAACGCGCCAATATCCACCATTTCAAACACGATCTACTGCATTCTACCAGTACTTTTATGGTATTTGCCATCCTGGATGTAGTACTTGTTTATTTACAATCAAAAGGCTACACCAAGATGTATTACGACGTAAACCAATACGGCTGGATCTGGATGGTGGTCAGTTTGGGGCTGCTGCTGATACTCAACGATGCTTTCTTTTATTGGTCGCACCGCGCCATGCACCACCCTCGGCTGTACAAATTTTTCCACCGGGTGCACCATGAAAGCACCGACCCTTCGCCCCTCACCGCTTTTGCCTTTCACCCATCTGAAGCAGTGGTAGAGGCGGGCATGGCATTTATCTTGCCATTTGTCATGCCATTACACTTGGGCGTCATCCTTACGTGGCAGGTCTTAGACATGCTCAACAATGTATTAGGCCACCTAGGCTACGAAGTTTATCCCAAAGGTTGGACTAAAGCACCCATACTTCGGCACATAACCACTTCTACCCACCACAACATGCACCATCAGCAGTTTAATGGCAATTATGCCCTGTATTTTACCTGGTGGGATAAATGGATGGGCACCCAATTCAACGATTATGAAGCCCGCCATGAACAGATTTTTGAAAGAAAAAACATCCCCTCGACGCCACTTATAAATACAGCCTCAAATGAGGCACAAACCTCTAAAAAAGCAACAGTAACTGTAAATATTCAGCAGAAAGTGTATCAATTTGAAACAAACAGCCCGCAAACCATACTCCAAAGCGGCCTTGCTCAAAACATACCCATGCCATTCTCCTGCCAAAAAGGATTGTGCGGCACTTGTAAAATGAAATGTGTAGAGGGGGAGGTTACGATGAAAAGAAACCAGGCGCTTGGTGAACTTGAACTGAAGGCTGGCTATATTTTAACTTGCCAATCTTTACCGTTGACAGATAAGGTTGTGTTACAAAAAGAGTAAATGGTGTTCGGAGCAACCGCCTAAAACGCAAGCGCTGTCCCGCAACCCAATACCAACCACTCTCCCGATGCTCCGGTCGCTCATTGGTAGCTAAGCCTATCTAAACCATCATTGCAACTGCACGCATTTTATCTTTTATGAATTCCATCCGCTCATCTCCTTCCTCAAAATACAGATGACCTGGCAATGCATTCATTATTCGGTCATCTGCTAATATGTCACTTAAACTTTTTGAAAGATAACTTTTCACTTCTTGGTTTGAATTTGATATATCTCCAACAATACCAATTCTATAATTGAAAAGGTAAACAATGTCTTCCAGATCATGACTACCATATACATCCTTCCGGCCTCGGTCGTAAAAAGCATCTATCTTTGAAGCAAGGAAATAGGAAAGCGGAAGTATTTTAACCCCAACATTTTCTAAATATATCGTATTAGCGAATGCAAAACCAATTGCAAACCAGCGATTTCCAGGCGCCCAACCTACTGGCTGTGTCGACATAACATCCACTAATAAATCCTCATAATTAAACCGGCAAATAACATCAGAATCTCTGGATTCATAGAACCCCTTATCGATAAGGGCTTGACGCAATACTTCAAGTTCACTGGCAGTGGCAATTTGAAAAGTCAAATCAATATCTTTTGTAGCCCTGACATCCTCCGCAATTGGATCGTCTGCATAAAGACTTACCATCGCGCCTCCGACGAAAACAACTTGCTCGTTTAGATCGCCCAAAGCATTTGCAATTTTAATGATTGCATTTCTGTTTATAATTTCATTTTTTGACATATCTTCTCTTTTAATAATTCCAAAGATAAATTTCGTTCTCGTGCACGCCCACAACGTACCGCATCTATCAACGCCAAATACTCATACAATATAGCATCTTGTTCAACGGCTTGAACTACAGTAGGATAAAATGGCAAAATGCTTTTACCCTTTACGTTTCCCTTATAATATGGCCAAACATAGTTTTCATTGCTGCTAATAAGTTGCGCTAATGGTGCTGCACTATGGGCTGTTGGAATACCTCTGGTGGCGATGCCCGGTTGCTGTGGAAATATGAAGGGCACACCATATTGTAATAAATCCATGAATGGCTGTCGCGCAACTTCTTTGCCTTTATTAATTAACAATCGTGCATAGCTGGTGCGTTTCAATGATTCACTGATTTCAGACTGACTTAAAAAGAGCGATTTTGCCAAGGATATCTGCGTCCATGACTCGTTTTCTTCAATAAGCAGCTTCACCAAGACGACAATGTCTTGAGGACGTAACATTGGAATTGCTTTTTTCATTTTAAAATATCGCGTATCGCGATATGCAAATGTACTGGGTTAATTATTGTAAATCAACTATTTCTAAAAAAATATCGCGTATCGCGATATGCGATATTTTACTTACTAATTTTAGCATAATCATCCAAGTCTACAAATACCACAAAAATAGCCGCTACCGTGCAAAACGATAGCGGCTATTCACAAGCTCAAAAGGAGCATGTTTTACAAAAAATAAGTAAGCGTTAACCGCAATGCTCCAGTCCGAATGTGATGCCCGCCTTCCACAAAATCAAGGTTTTTATACAAATTGCGCATGCCGTAATAATACCGCGCATTGATCCGAAAACGATTGTCCCCGCCCGAAACGCCAATCGCCGGCCCATAATCTACCCCAGAAAAAGCATCGTTTAAATCTACCGCGCGGGTGGCCAGGTTGACATTTTTATAGTTCCCCACAAACAACTCGCGGCTGTTGCGATCCAATACATGAAAATGGGTGCCGCAAAATCCGCCCAACTGAAAACGAACCGGCACGGTCTTCATCGGCTTGTACCCCACAAATACCCCCGTTTCAAATGTGTTATAATAATAGGCGTACGTGCGGATGTCAGGTTGCTGCTCTGCCTGAAAATACGCCGCTCTGGCAGAGGCTCCTTTTTGCGTAAATATGATTTCCTGGTTAAATTCAAACTTGTCCCCCATATTGATCAAAAAAGAACAGCCTACCACACCGCCTAAGCGACCAGATGCTGTTTCAAACATATCCGCGTGTAAAAAGGAGTAGTTGGTTCCCGCAGTAAACCCCAATTTATACCCCTGGGCAACACCCGAAACCAATACAAAAGCAACAAAAAACAGCAGAAAAGAAAAAGATCTTACGTTCATGGGAAAACGACTAATGATTTAAAAGAATTTCTGGATTAAAAACAAAGAACGAAACAAACCGCCAAATTATGATCATCAATTTAACGTTTGCTCCAAATGAAGTTGCAATACTAGCCAGACTAAAACCGCGCCAACAAATTTTTATTTTTTTGAGGTTTTAAGCCCACACACTCCCTTTAAAACACAACTACCTGATTATCATTTTTTTAAAACAAAAACATAACCCAATTGCCCCGTCCTTTTCTGATCTGTTTGCTGTTCCGCGACACAATTCGATGGCTTCACACAACGCTAGGTTTACCCGCGCCCGCCCAAACGCTGATGCCGTGCCTGCAAAACGGCCTCTACGTCCTCCAATGCCACGCCTTTTGCCGCCAACAACACCAAAAAATGAAACATCAAATCGGCCGATTCATCCACAAATTTGTCCTGCTGATTGCCTAAAGCCTCGATTACCGTCTCTACAGCCTCTTCCCCTACTTTCTGGGCCATTTTGGCAATGCCCGCCGCACGCAACCGCGCCGTATAAGAGGTTGCCGGGTCGGCCTGCGAACGTTCCGCAATGATGCCTTCCAGTGTTTTTAAAAATGGTTGACCGCCATTTTGTTCCCCCCAGCACGTATCAGCACCCGTATGGCACACCGGCCCGGCCGGAATGGCCTTTACCAGCAAGGCATCGCCGTCGCAATCCACCAATACCGATAGAAAGCGCAAGGTATTGCCCGAAGTTTCGCCTTTTTGCCACAAACGCTGCTTCGATCTGCTGTAAAAAGTGACCAATCCCGTCGTGCGCGTGGCTTCCAACGCTTCGGCATTCATATACCCCAACATCAAAACGGCCCCGCTTTGCGCATCTTGCACCACTGCCGGCACCAGCCCATCGGGCATTTTATCAAAATCGATCGTTTCCATCTATTGGTCTTGTCGAACAGGAATACCCTGCTCGGTTAAATACTGTTTGAGCGCCGGGATGCTAATCTCCCCAAAATGAAAAACACTGGCCGCCAAGGCTGCATCCGCCCCGCCTTGCACAAATACATCCGCAAAATGGTGCATCGTACCCGCCCCGCCCGATGCAATCAAAGGAATCGTAATAGCCTCCGAAACCGCCCTTGTAAGTTCCAAGGCAAAGCCGTCTTTCGTACCGTCCTGCGCCATCGAGGTTAATAAAATTTCACCCGCGCCGCGTTCAGCCGCCTCTATTGCCCAGTTGATTACTTTACGATCGGTAGCAATCCGGCCGCCGTTTAGGTAGGCATACCAATCTCCATCCGACCCAATATTCGCATCAATTGCAACAACAATACATTGATTTCCAAATGCTTGCGCAAGTTCATCAATCAACTCCGGACGTTTTAACGCCGCCGAGTTAATGCTCACTTTATCCGCCCCGGCCCGCAACAAGGCTTCCACCGCTGCAATGGAATCAATGCCGCCACCCACGGTAAACGGGATATCCAACACCTTGGCCGTCCGCAAAATCAAATCGGCGAAGGTATTACGCGCCTCCACCGTGGCCGTAATGTCCAGCAATACCAATTCATCCGCGCCCTGTTTGGCATATAACTCCGCCAACACGACCGGATCGCCCGCAAACCGAAGTTGCTCAAATTGAATGCCCTTTACGGTTTGGCCGTCTTTAATGTCCAAACAAGGAATAATCCGCTTTGCCAACATTTACCAAGATTAAAGTAGATTTAAAGGATGGATGGATAAAAAGTATTGATTTTAAAAGGATTATGATACAACCATTTTCATAATCACAATGCGTTGACTATTTTACACTTTGGTGCTGATGCGGAAATACTGCAACGGTATTTGCCCCTCAAAAAAGGCTTTTCCCACAATGGCGCCATCACAACCCAAGGTTGTCAACTCCTCCAAATCAGCCACATCCCGAATACCGCCACTCGCAACCAATTCAATATCAGGGAAATGCAAAATAATATCTTTGTATAAATCAATGGCCGGACCAGAAAGTTCGCCATCGCGCTCAATGTCTGTCACCGATATTTGACGGATTCCTAAAGCGTGCATTTGACGGATAAAATCAAACAAGGCAACTTCTGTTTGCTCCCTCCAGCCATGCACTGCCACTTTTCGGTCGCGCACATCCGCACCTACGAGGAATTTATCGGGTCCAAATTTCTCTACCCAGGCCCCAAATTCATCCTGTGCCAATACTGCTACACTACCTACTGAAAACAAAGCCGCGCCAGCATCCCAAACTTGCTTTAATGCAGGAATAGAACGCAACCCGCCGCCATAATCGATTTCAAGCCGAGTGCGGGCAGCCACTTTTTCCAATATTTTCAAATTGGAGGGCACCCCCGAACGCGCACCGTCCAAATCGACCATGTGCAAACGCCGAATGCCCGATTCTTCCAGCTGTTGCGCCAATTCAAACGGATCAGCCGGATAAACTGTTTTTTGATCAAAATCACCTTGCCGCAAACGCACCAATTGGCCGTCCAGCAAATCAAAAGAGGGAATAATATTCATTTCGTTGTATGTGTTTCATGCTGTTAATCAAACAAAAAATTCTGTAACACGCGTTGCCCGGCTGCGCCCGACTTCTCTGGATGAAATTGTACCGCACAAAAATTATCCCACGCCAAAGCCGCACTAAAGGGCAACAAATAATCCGTCGAACCCACCGTACTTGCCCCCTCCGTTGCATAATAACTGTGTACAAAGTAAAAATGCGCACCCCGCTTTACACCTTCAAACAAAGGTCCCGACATCGTTTGTAAGGTATTCCACCCCATATGCGGCACTTTTTGCCCACCGCGAGGCACAAACTTACGCACCGAATTCGGCACAATCCCCATACAATCGGTGTCGCCTTCCTCCGAATGTGTGCAAAATAACTGCAATCCCAAACAAATACCCAATACAGGCTGCTTTAATCCGCAAATAACCGCATCCAAGCCAGCCGCTTTTAAATATTGCATGGCGGGTTTGGCTGCACCAACCCCCGGAAAAATCACCCGGTCGGCCCCGCGAATCGTTGCCGGATCATCCGACCATACCGCCCGAACCCCCAACCGATCCAGGGCATATTGAACGGATTGCACATTGCCCGCGTTGTATTTTACAATCACAACTTCCTTCATTTTTTATAAAACGCCTTTGGTACTGGGTAAAACCAAACGATCCGCATCACGCCGCAAGGCCATTTTTAATGCCCGGGCAAAGGCCTTGAAAATCGCCTCTATTTTGTGGTGCTCGTTTTGCCCTTCTGCTTTTATGTTCAAATTGCAACGCGCCGCATCCGAAAAGGATTTAAAAAAATGAAAAAATAACTCGGTAGGCAAGTCCCCTATTTTTTCCCGCTGAAAATCGGCTTCCCAAACCAGCCAGGGCCGACCGCCAAAATCAACGGCTACCTGTGCCAGGGCATCATCCATGGGCAACAACATGTCAAATCCATAGCGTTCCATCCCGCGCTTATCGGTCAGGGCTTTAGCAAAGGCTTCCCCCAGGGTAATGGCGGTATCTTCTACGGTATGGTGTTCGTCTATGTGCAAATCCCCTTTTGCGTTTATATTTAAATCCATACCACCATGCCGCGCCACTTGTTCCAACATGTGGTCAAAAAAGCCGATTCCGGTCGATATTACACTGTTTCCAGCCCCATCGAGGTTCAAATCGACCATAATATCCGTTTCTTTGGTAAAACGCCGGTGCTGCACTTTACGCGGCGGCAATTTCAGATAGGTATAAATATCCCGCCAATCCTGCGCAATCAAATCAATGGTATCAGCATACGGTGTTGGGTCATATTGGGTGCGCGACTCTTCCGGCATGGCTGATGCTTGTGCTGCTACAGCCTGTTTTCCTTGTATATTGTTTAAAAAAATAGCCCGGGCACCCAGATTTTTGGCCAATTGCACATCGGTTAATCGATCACCAATCACATAGGAGTTGGCCAAATCGTAATCCCCATTTAAATAAGCACCCAACATGCCGGTGCCGGGTTTCCGAGTAGGCAACTGTTCGTGTGGGTATGAACGATCAATATACACGGCTTCAAAAACAACACCTTCATTTTCAAACACTTGCATCATTTTTTCATGCGCAGGCCAAAAGGTAGATTCCTGAAATGTTGCCGTACCCAAGCCATCCTGGTTGGTAACCATGACCAAACGATAATCCAGTTCGCGGGCAATGCGCGCCAATTGCGTGATTACATAAGGCAAAAATTCCAGTTTTTCGAGACTGTCAACTTGCTGGTCGGGTTGTGGCTCCACAATCAGGGTGCCATCCCGGTCAATAAAAAGGATCCGTTGCATATTTAAGCAGTTGTTTCGTATAATTTGAGTGCCGTTATTAGTTTTTCGTGGGCAGCAGCATCTCCTACCGTGATGCGCAAACAGTTTTCACACAAAAGCTCCTTGCTCCGATTGCGCACCACAATACCCTGCGCACACAAATACGCATAAATGGCATCCGCATTGCGCACCTGCACCAATAAAAAATTGGCCGCACTCGGGTACACGTGTGTCACGCACGGGAGCGCCTGTAAAGCACTTGCCAATTCTACCCTCGCGGCAATCAATCGATCTACCTGCGCTCGTACCACACTCGCCTGCCCCATAGCAGCCTGCACCAATTCCAAGGTAGCGCTGTTCACATTGTACGGATATTTGATTTTATCCAAAATCTGTACCACCATGGGATTGGAAAAAGCCATGCCCAATCGCAATCCCGCGAGCCCCCAAGCCTTTGAAAAGGTTTGTAATACCACTAAGTTCGGGTATTTTTCTATCAAATCACAATAAGAGGCCTCCCCTGAGAAATCCTGGTACGCCTCATCAACTACGACAATCCCCCGAAATCCTTCCAACAAAGCGCAGACCTTTTCCCTCGGAAAACAGTTGCCACTCGGATTATTCGGACTGCATAGAAAAAGCAATTTGTGCCTTGCATCGGTCCGTTCCAGAATGGCCTCCACATCGGGTGTAAAATCGGGTAACAAGGGGATTTTTAATATACCTGCTCCCTGTATCGCCGCCTGGACGCCATACATACCATACGTAGGCGGCAAAACGACGATATAATCCTTGTCCGGGATGCAAAAAGCGCGTATCAACAAATCAATGGCCTCATCCGACCCATTCCCCAAAAATATTTGATCGGCTTGTACACCGCGTTGTATGGCCAGCAATTGCTTCAATGCTAGCTGATGCGGATCGGGATACCGATGGTAATTGCCCGGAATAGGCGCACCCAAACTGTTTTCATTGGCATCCAAAAACAGGTGGTCCGCAATTTGATCTCCGCCCAATTGAAATTCATCCCGCGCGGAAGCGTAAGGCTTTAAAGCCAAAATATTGGGCCGAACCAACGGCGCAATCCTGTTTTTGATAAAGTCTATACCTTTTTCGTCCATTTTTTTTAAAATTTTGCATCCAATCGTATCGAAACAGCCCGGGCATGCGCCTCCAGGCCCTCGGCACGCGCCATGGTTTCCACCGCCGGACCTAAGCCCTGCAACCCTGCTTCCGAAATTTGTTGAAAGGTGATTTTTTTCACAAAACTATCCAGCGCAACGCCCCCCGATACCCGCGCATACCCACCTGTGGGCAAGGTGTGGTTGGTACCCGACGCGTAATCACCCGCGCTCTCTGGCGTGTAAGGGCCAATAAATACCGAACCCGCATTGATAACCTTTTCTGCAAGTTGTGTGGCATCCGCAGTTTGTATGATCAAATGTTCCGGTGCATAGGCATTGATCCAACGCATGGCTTCTTCCATGGAGTGCAGCAAAAGCGCCTTGCTTTGCGCCAAAGCCTGGGCAGCGAACAATTTCCTGGGCAGTTTTTCTAGCTGATCCGCCAATTCGACGGCTACTTTTTGTAATAATTCAGCACTATCGCTCAGCAGCAACACCTGACTATCCGCTCCATGTTCTGCCTGACTCAATAAATCGGCAGCGACATACGCTGTTTTGGCCGCTGCATCTGCCAAAACAGCCACCTCAGAAGGCCCTGCCGGCATATCAATGGCGATCCCGTCCAAACTGACCATTTGTTTGGCCACCGTCACCCACAAATTACCCGGTCCGAAAATTTTCCATACCCTGGGTACCTGGGCCGTCCCATAAGCCATCGCGCCAATGGCCTGCACACCGCCAAGTTTAAACACCCGCCGAATGCCGCACAAACCTGCCGCAAACAACACGGCTGGATGTATTTTCCCATCCGATTGCGGCGGCGTGCATAAAACAACCTCTTTACAACCCGCCAACTGCGCGGGTACCCCCAACATCAATGCCGTAGAAAACAACGGCGCTGTGCCCCCGGGTATATACAAACCCACCCGTTCAATCGGCACTGTTTTGCGCCAGCATAACACCCCAGGCTGGGTTTCTACAGGCGCTTCCTGAACCTGTTGCGCAGCGTGAAACCGTTTTATATTTGAATATGCCTGCCGAATCGCCGATTTTAAATCTTCCGACAATTGCTGTTCCGCCCAACTAAAATCATCGGAACTTGCCTCCAGCACATCTGGCACAAAACCATCAAATTGCAAGGCAAAACGCTGTACCGCAGCATCTCCCTCCAATTTAATCGCATCCAACATCGCAAGTACCTTGGCACGCTGGGCTGATGTATCCACCGTTGGTCGCGCCAGCAAACTTACAGCCTGCATAAAATCGGGATAATCAATTTGTTGCATCATAAAATCATACGTTCGAGCGGCGCTACCAGAATCCCCTGAGCACCCGCCATTTTTAATTGTTCCAATACATCCCAGAAAATCTCCTCGCGTACCACACTGTGCAAACTGCTCCAGCCTGGTTCTGCCAAGGGCAGTACGGTTGGGCTCTTCATACCCGGCAACAAGCGAATAATCGCATCCAGTTGATCATTGGGCGCATTCAGCAGGATATAGCGGTGTTGTTTGGCATTTCGATTGGCTTGCATCCGAAACATCAGGCGGTTTAAAATCTCCTGTTTTTCAGGTAGCATTCCCGGATTGGCAATGAGCACAGCCTCGGATTCCAGCACGGTGGCAACTTCCCGTAACCCGTTGGCTAACAAGGTACTACCTGTACTTACAATATCAAAAATGGCATCCGCAAGCCCCAAAGAAGGGGCAATTTCTACCGCCCCGCTGATTTCATGCACAGTAGCCGTTATTTGATTTGTTTTTAAAAAATCTTCCAAAATCCGAACATAACTGGTTGCTACCCGCATGCCTTGCAAACTTTGATACCCTTCAAATGGGGTGTTTTTGGGAAATGCGATGCACAACCGGCATTTGCCAAAGCCCAGGCGCTCTACAATAGAAACCGTCGGACGTTTCTCCAGCACTACATTTTCGCCGACAATACCGGCATCCACAACCCCCTCCTCCACATATTCCGGAATGTCATCGTCGCGCAAAAAAATGATCTCGAGCGGAAAGTTGGCCGCTTCCGCACGCAATACCCGATGCGGATTGTTGCTCAGCCGAATCCCGGCGTCTTTCAACAAACCCACGGAGTCTTCAAACAAACGGCCTGATTTTTGAATGGCAATTCGAAGCATAAATGTTGATTTCTAAATTGGTGATGAGTTTGGATAAAAACAAAACGGGCTTGTCGGTAAATTCGACAAGCCCGTTTTGCGGCAACATCTTTTTCAGATGACATGCAAATCAGCAACGCTTGCCAGGAGGCAATCCGTGATGATGATGCAGTACCACTGAAAATAAATTAAGCATGGGGCAAAGATAAGTGAACTTAGATGTAATAGTCAAGCAGTACGTTGTCATAAAAACCTGACATGTGATCACATCACCAAGTAATCTTGATCTAGTAGCTACGTATGTGAAAATGTCAGCCACTGTCTTTTTATTTGTTTTTGCGGCCCGAAATCCATCGAACCATTGTACCATTGTACCGTTTTTCTCCCAAAGCGGTACGCTCCCTACCAATTTAAACCTTTTTATTACCAAAAGTGCACGATTACTTAATCCAACTTTTACAAAACAAAAATGCAACCTATCTGTAAATGTGCATTATTTCTGGTGTTTGTATTGACGATACAAACATTTTCAGAACTTCATGCGGCGAATGAAAACATCCCCAAATTTAACACAACTAAAGAAAATACTCATACGACACCATTTACGGTATCGTTGCATCAGCAATTGACCAAAGGGCTTGATTCGCTACAGGTATTTTGCACGATCACTGCCAACAAAGCATTTAGCGCTTCGAATACTTTAAAAATACAAATTGCCCTGGAGGAAGATCGGTTTCTGTTGCTTCCCAGCAACAACCTAAATCGCGTACATGCCCGCATACGTACCCGCCTCACAACCAAAAATCTGCCTGTCCAATGGGCCGATCAAGAAAAATATGCGCTTGATTTCAGTATGCCCATCCCACGAAATCTTGTAAATAAAGGCAGGTTGTTCATGCGTGCTTCTTTATGGTCGTCCGATCAGGATACGTTACTACTGTCTACCACCAAGATGATTGAGGTGCCATATGATCTGATTGCGGAAGGTATACAAGGCCTTGAACTTATGAATTGTGGTAATGACGTTGAGCCTGTTTTGATTTTTAAAAATGCGGGCGTTATCCCCCTTACTTCATGCACCCTTTCTTACAAGTTTGACCAAAATAAAAGCCAAACCATCCACTGGACTGGCGAACTAAAACCCGGCCACTCTACCATTGTAAACCTGCCCGCGACCACCCTCAGCAAGGGAAAACACCGTTTTCAATTTTCCCTTTCAGACCCAAATGGTGAGAAAGAATTCGTCCTCGATAACAATTCCTATAAAATAGCCGGATTTTACATGGTAGAATCCATCGCGGCTCCATTCAACTTGAATTTTCAATCGTCGAGCAGAAACGATCGTAACACACCTTTTATCCTCCATAATACCAATCCGAATGAACTAAAATGGAGTTTTAAAAACAGTATCAGCAGCTTTGGCAAGGCGAGTAAGTCCTTGTCCCTCAACTTACTCCATACCTCCCCTGGCGTTCAAAATGAACTGATTTTACCCATCAAAAACCTCGATCAATTGAACCGGCCACAACTTCGTTTCAATTACGCCTATTTTCAGCAAAACCATGGCAACGAGGATCAATTGGAAGTTATGATTTCCACCGATTGTGGTACGACCTGGCGTTCCATTTGGTCGAAACAAGGCAGCAACCTCGCAACCGCATTTCCTGCAGCCCAATTCAAAACACCCGGTAGAAAGGACTGGAAAAACATCCGATTCGACTTGTTTGAAGTGGCTAAACAGTCCGAAATGCTGTTAAAGTTTGTGTTGACCAGCGATGCCGGCAATGCTTTTTTCCTGGATGACATCAACATTAGCAGTGATACTTCTGCCATACAAACCGAATTGGTCCTGGCACCCAATCCCTGTAATGGCATCGCCCAGTTTACCATCAACAATGCGTTTAATGAAGAATATACGCTGAAAGTCCTGAATACGGCAGGTCAAATCGTTTTTGTAGAACTGATTGATGTTAGCAGCAATACCTTCACAGATACCATTAATTTGCTACACCTGCCCAGTGGTGTTTACCCGGTAGCCCTTTACAATAAATCCGGCCTGATCGGAAAGCCCAAACAATTGGTCGTACTAAAACCATAAATACCTGATTCAAAAGCCATCATAATTCGTATTGCCTTTTTGTCACGACGCGCATAAAAGAAAAGCCGCCATCCCGAATCATTCGGAATAGCGGCTTTGTATTTTAAAGAGATCGAATCCCTTAAATATCGTCTTCTACCAGAACTTCTTCTTGCTTCTCCTTGAACGGACGACCCGAACCAGTTACCTGCAAGCGATCGTACTCGCGCAAACCTGTACCTGCCGGGATTTTCTTGCCGACAATTACGTTCTCTTTCAAACCCATCAAGTGGTCTTTCTTCGCTGCAATTGCTGCGGTAGAAAGTACTTTCGTAGTTTCCTGGAACGAAGCCGCAGAAATCCAAGACTCGGTACCCAACGATGCTTTAGTGATACCCAACAACATCGAAACAGCCGTAGCAGGCAATGCATCGCGGTATTCCACTAATTTTTTGTCGTTGCGCTTCAAGTATGAGTTTTCTTCACGCACCTGACGCAAGGTAACCAATGCACCCGCTTTCAACTTCGCGCTATCGCCTGGATCGGTGATAAATTTCTTGTCAAAAATCCAGTCATTATAGTCGATAAATTCATTGCGTTCAACCGGTTCGCCTTCCAAAAAGTGCGTATCACCCTGGTCTTTAATTTCCAAACGACGCAACATCTGACGTACAATTACCTCAATATGTTTGTCATTGATATTGATACCCTGTGAACGATAAACCTCCTGTACACCATTTACCAAATAGTAAGATGCTGCAAACGGGCCTCTGATCGCCAAAATATCCTTCACCGCAATGGTTCCCTCGGTCAATGCTGTACCTGAGCGTACAAAGTCACCATCCTGCATCAGTACGTGTTTCGTCAACGGAATCATGTACTTGCGTTTTTGGCCGTCTTTTGCCTCGATCATGCATTCGCGGTTACCACGCTTAATGGATCCAAAGGTGATCACACCGTCAATCTCTGCAACAATAGCAGGATTGGATGGGTTACGTGCTTCAAACAACTCCGTAACACGTGGCAGACCACCGGTGATATCCGCAATTTTACCCAGTTTACGCGGAATTTTCACGATTTGCTGACCAGATTTCACTTGCTCATCATCGTCAACGGTGATGTAAGCGCCTACTGGCAACGAGTATTGTTTCAATTCCTCACCAGTTTTCGAATCTACGATCGAAATTGACGGAATCTTACGCTTGTTCTTGGATTCAATTACTACTTTCTCGGCAAAACCGGTCTGGTCGTCGCGTTCCATCCGGAAGTTAACACCCTCTTCCAGGTTGTTGTACCGCACCGCTCCGAGGAACTCGCTCACAATCACGGCGTTAAATGGATCCCATTCGCAAATCTTGTCACCGCGTTGTACATCCTGGCCTTCCACCACAAAGAGGAAAGAGCCGTATTGGATGTAGTTATTCGCTGTAACACGACCTGTTTTTGGATCAATAATCCGCAATTCACCGGTACGAGAAACTACTACGCGCAACGTATTACCGTTAGCATCGGTACCTTCTACCGTTTTGATGGAGTCAAATTCTACTCGGCCCGGGTTTTTCGCAACCAATTGGTTTTCTGTTTGGCCGATTACCGCCGTACCCCCCGTGTGGAAGGTACGCAGGGTCAGCTGGGTACCAGGCTCACCGATTGATTGGGCAGCAATGATACCCGTGGCATCACCCATTTCCGCAATCCGGCCAGTAGCCAGGTTTTTACCATAACATTTTGCACAAACACCGTGGCGGCTTTCGCAGGTCAATACCGAACGGATGGTTACCGTTTCAATTTGTGCCTCGTCAATTGCAGCAGCCAATTTGTCGGTGATATATTCACCCGCCGCAACCATCATTTCTTCTGTATCCGGGTGGGTAATATCATGCAAACTGTAACGACCTTTAATCCGGTCGCGCAAGTTTTGAATAATTTTATCCCCTTCTTTCAACGCGGTTGTATCAATACCACGCAAAGTGCTGCAATCCACTTCACGAATTACCACGTCTTGCGCAACGTCTACCAAACGACGGGTCAAGTAACCCGCATCAGCCGTTTTCAACGCAGTATCCGCCAAACCTTTACGCGCACCGTGGGTAGAGATAAAGAACTCCTGAACCGACAAGCCTTCCAAGAAGTTCGACAAGATCGGGTTCTCAATGATCGCACCACCGGTGTCACCACTCTTACGTGGTTTCGCCATCAGTCCGCGCAATCCGCACAACTGCTTAATCTGTTGTTTCGAACCACGCGCACCAGAGTCAAGCATCATAAATACAGAGTTGAAACCCTGTTTGTGCGTGCTCAATTCTTTCATCAATTGATCCGTGATTTTGCTATCCGCATACGTCCACTTATCAATGATCTGGTTGTATCGTTCGTTGTAGGTAATCAAACCCATATTGTAGTTGTCCCACACCTCGTCTACTTCCACCTGGGCTGCTTCCAAAGCAGTTTTCTTCAACGTCGGGATGATCAAATCTCCTAAGTTAAAGGACAAACCTGCTTTAAACGCCCAACCGAAACCAAGTTCTTTGATATTATCCAAAAACTCAGCCGTCGTTTTGAAACTGGTATTGTTGATGATTTCACCAATGATCAGTTTCAGGTTACGTTTCGTCAACAACTCATTGATGAACGGAATGCCTGCTGGAACCGCCTGGTTGAACAACACGCGACCAACCGTAGTTTTCAAACGCGCAGTTCGGATGCTGCCATCCGCTTCTGGTTTCAAAATCCGGCATTCAATGGTTGCATGCAAGTCCAATTGACCTTCATTATAAGCAATTTGCACTTCTTCTGGGGAATAGAAACGACGACCTTCGCCGCGTACTGGATTCTCCGGAATGCTTTGGCGCTCTTTTGTCAGGTAGTACAAGCCCAATACCATGTCCTGGGAAGGCAGGGTGATCGGCGAACCGTCCTGTGGATTGAGCATGTTGTGGCTCGAAAGCATCAAAACCTGTGCTTCCAGGATCGCAGCATGGCTCAGTGGTACGTGTACCGCCATCTGGTCACCGTCAAAGTCGGCGTTAAATGCTGTACAAACCAGCGGGTGCAACTGAATCGCTTTACCCTCAATCAAGCGTGGCTGGAATGCCTGGATCGACAAACGGTGCAACGTTGGTGCACGGTTGAGCATCACAGGGTGACCGCGCAAAATGTTTTCCAGGATTTCCCAGATCACCTGATCTTTGCGATCTACCAGTTTTTTAGCCGATTTTACGGTTTTAACAATACCCCGCTCAATCAATTTACGAATAATAAACGGCTTGAACAATTCCGCAGCCATGGCTTTTGGAATACCGCATTCATGCAATTTCATGGTTGGACCTACTACGATTACCGAACGACCAGAGTAGTCGACACGTTTACCAAGCAGGTTCTGACGGAAACGACCTTGTTTACCTTTCAGAATATCAGACAATGATTTCAGGGCACGACCACCTTCCGCTTTTACCGCGTTGGATTTACGAGAGTTGTCGAACAGTGAATCTACTGCTTCCTGCAACATCCGTTTTTCATTCCGCAAAATCACCTCTGGTGCCTTGATTTCCAACAAACGCTTCAAACGGTTGTTGCGGATAATCACACGACGGTACAAATCGTTCAAATCAGAAGAGGCAAAACGACCGCCATCCAACGGCACCAAGGGGCGCAATTCGGGTGGTACAACCGGCAAATACTGGATTACCGTCCACTCTGGACGCTGACCAGCACTTTCCAAACCTTCGCGGAAAGCTTCTACCACGCGCAAACGTTTGTTCGCTTCGGTTTTCTTTGCCTGACTGGTTTCGTTGTGCGATTCATGGCGCAGTTGAGCCGACAAATCATCGAGGTTCAAAATGCTCAACAAGGAATGAACCGCTTCGGCACCCATTTTGGCAATGAACTTGTCAGGATTGGTATCATCCAACTGCTGGTTTTCTTTCGGAAGGGTATCGAGGATCTCGAGGTACTCTTCTTCCGTCAGCAAATCCATTTTGCTCAGACCTTCTTCGCCTTTGATACCAGCCTGAATTACGACATAGCGCTCATAATAAACGATCGCCTCCAATTTCTTGGATGAAGTTCCCAGGATGTAACCAATTTTGTTGGGCAAACTTTTGAAGAACCAAATATGCACAACAGGCACCACGAGACGAATATGTCCCATGCGCTCCCGACGAACCTTTTTTTCGGTCACTTCTACCCCGCAACGGTCACAAACGATCCCTTTATAGCGAATCCGTTTGTACTTGCCGCAATAGCACTCATAGTCCTTCACAGGACCGAAAATTCGCTCACAGAACAAACCATCGCGTTCGGGTTTGTAAGAACGGTAATTGATCGTTTCTGGCTTGAGTACCTCACCATAGCTACGCTCCAGAATTTCATCCGGGCTTGCGAGTGCAATGATGATCGTGCTGAAAGCCTGATCGGTTTTGTTGCTTTTCTTTTTGAATGGCATATTTCTAAATGTGGTAATATGCTTGAAAATCAATATGTTGAAATATCACTCCAGCAAATTTTAGCAATTGAACATGGCTCATTTCGCCAAATTTGCTTTTCAAGAATGCTTTTTAATAAACTTGTACAACCAACTGTACCGGAAAAAATGCTTTGTATTCAAAAAGTGCTTTCGCGTCGGGACACCAACATGGCCGCCTAATTCCGCACGAGAAAACGCCTTTCCTTCGAGGCATACTTTTTTGAAAAGCAGGGCGATTCCACCCGTTTTTTCAGAAGGTAAATGCCAAATTGGCAAAGCAGCATCTTTGGGCGTTACATTGTTATAATGCGGCGCCGTCCAGATTCTTTTGATAAATGCATCCAGCGAACCGAATTTGCCTATTTTGAAGTAACAATAACTCAAAAAATGGGCTTCTTCATTCAATTTGGGAAGCTCCTTTTCAAACCGTTGTAACATCGCTTGCCAAATCCTGGGCGCCATCGCGTTTATCTGCTCTACCACGCTATAACTTGCTGCAAGAATTTCACCACCGTAATAAATTGGATTAAAACCAGGGTCTTTTCCATCTAATTCAGCGTAAATCTGCCGCATATCTTCCCGGGTAACACCATTAATTACATGGGCATCCGCATAAGTCATGGGCAAAGCAAGCAAGCCTTCTTTCCGTAATTGCGCAAATAATGCATCGAGCGGTTGATTGATTAAACAATCAGAATCCAACACGATGAAATCATCTGCATGGTTGTATTTCGTTTCAATGAACTGCAAAACATCAAAAATGTAAAACTGATTGCGCCACTTTCCAAAATAACCGGGCGGTGTTTGCCAGGTCAGCGGAAGTACAACCAACTCCACGTTTTTCGATTTCAAAAAATTCGCCAAATCCAAACCATCCACTTCCGGCAATTCGTCCCAATCTTTATTGGAAAACAAAATATGCCTGCGATCAGGATTGAATCGGGTACTTAAAGCATAAAAAAGGGCGATACACCGCCAATAAATCAATTGAAATGCTGGCAAATGCGATTGTTTCCCTACCTGCGGATACTCCGAACTTTCGTCCGGATTGTCCAAATAAATCCAGGTACAGATATAATCCATCCTTTTAGCGCTTTAGTATCCAAAAATTGGCATCATCCAGGATCAATTTCAAGCCTGTTTCTTCCAGAATTTCCCTGCATTCGGCTACTTCTTCTTTCGATAAAATATCCTTGTGCGGGTGTACTTCCATAAAAACCGTGTGCAATTGCTCCAGCCAGGTTTTATTATCGCGCAAAAACTGCAACTCACCGCCTTCAATATCCATCACTAAGGTATCGAATTGTAGATCGTGGGTTTGTTCCAGCGCTTTAATAGACTTTCCGGGAACTTCAATTTGGGTAGAAGATGCCCGACGGTTGCTGCTCATTAAAATAGTACGACCAATAAAAAATGGATTGCTTTTCTGATCCGACACCATACAGTGTTCGATTTGAAAACCGCTGCCATTGTGTTCCCGATTCCTTTCAATAAATTGGATCAGATTCGGGTTGGCCTCCACTACTACATGCCGCTCAGGATGGGTAAGCAATTTGTTGGTCACACAGGATACAACCCCCAAACATGCCCCCAGTTCCAATACCGTCGCTTCCGGATTCAAGTATTGTTTTAGATAACGCCGTTCCTGTTTTTCATAAAAATTGATCGGAAACTGCCCTCTAAACTTGATGTCCGTTACTTCCCCTGGAATCAACAATTCCACGCCTTCCGTTTTGTACTTATTTCCCATCAGGGTAAAATACACCCCCGCCAACCAAAGTTTTGTGTTGAATTTCAACAAGTTAAACCTTTGTCGAAGGCTTGGAACGGTCGTTGTGCTCATTGCTTTTTCCTATTGAAAATGTGGAGCACAACCATTACTTGTTATGCTCCACACTTCAGTGCGTTTATTCAAATTTTACATCTAAGGCCAAACCGCGCAATTCGTGTACCAATACGTTGAAGGATTCCGGAATGTTTGGTTCTGGCAAATTATCTCCTTTAACGATGGCTTCGTACGCTTTTGCACGACCTTGAATATCATCCGATTTCACGGTCAACAATTCTTGCAGGATATTCGATGCGCCGTATGCCTCAAGTGCCCAAACCTCCATCTCACCAAAACGCTGACCACCAAACTGGGCTTTACCACCCAATGGCTGCTGCGTGATGAGCGAGTATGGTCCGATCGAACGCGCGTGCATCTTATCGTCTACCATGTGGCTCAGTTTCAGCATGTAAATTACGCCTACCGTCGCCTTCTGGTGGAAGCGGTCACCCGTTTCACCGTCCGACAAGTATGTTTGGCCCAATTCCGGCAAACCTGCTTTTTCGATCCAGGCTGCAACTTCGTCTGCTTTTGCACCGTCAAAGATCGGCGTTGCAAATTTCAAACCAAGACGCTCACCTGCCCAACCCAATACCGTTTCGAAAATCTGACCCAGGTTCATACGAGAAGGTACACCCAGTGGGTTCAGTACCACGTCGACCGGCGATCCGTCGGCCAGGAACGGCATATCTTCCATCCGTACAATACGGCTTACGATACCCTTGTTACCGTGGCGGCCCGCCAATTTATCCCCTACTTTCAGTTTCCGTTTCTTAGCGATGTACACTTTCGCTAATTTCAATACGCCCGCTGGCAATTCATCACCAATGCTGATGTTGAACTTTTCGCGTTTGTAACGGCCCACTTCTTCATTCACCTTGATGCTGTAATTGTGCAGCAAACGTGCAATCAGGTGGTTGGTATTTTTTTCGTTGGTCCAGTTAGAATAATCCACCTGGCTGAAATCGATCTGGTCGCGCAGAATTTGAACGCTCAATTTGGAGCCTTTCGGAACCATTTCGTCGTTGTAAATCGAGCGAATACCATTCGTAACCTTATCTTTTACCAACAATTGAAGTTTGTCGATCAAAATCGTCTTCAATTTGTTGAGTGCAACTACGTGTTCATCATCCAATTTATCCAAAAGCGCCTTTTCAGACTCTTTCTGAACTTTATCTTTTTTGGCACGAGCAAACAATTGCTTGTCAATTACCACCCCGTTGATACTTGGTGGAACTTTCAAAGAAGCGTCTTTTACGTCGCCCGCTTTGTCACCGAAGATTGCACGGAGGAGTTTTTCCTCAGGAGTTGGATCCGTTTCACCTTTTGGAGTAATCTTACCAATCAGGATGTCTCCTTCCTTCGCCCAGGCGCCGATGCGGATGATACCGTGTTCGTCGAGGTCTTTAGTGGCTTCCTCACTTACGTTTGGAATATCCGCCGTCAATTCTTCCTCGCCGAGTTTTGTATCACGAACATCCAATTCAAAGTGCTCAATATGGATCGAAGTAAATACGTCTTCCTGTACAACGCGCTCTGACAATACGATCGCATCCTCGAAGTTGTACCCTTTCCAAGGCATAAAGGCCACTTTCAGGTTTTGACCCAAGGCCAATTCGCCGTTTTCAGTAGCGTAACCTTCACAAAGAATATCGCCTTCTTCTACCCGTTGTCCGCGGCGTACAATTGGTTTCAGGTTGATGCAAGTACCTTGGTTGGTACGCATAAACTTGGTCAACTTGTACATTTTACGCGCATCTTCGAAAGAAACCAATTGATCCTCTTCCGTACGGTCGTAGTTGATGATAATTTCGTTTGCGTCTACATATTCTACTACGCCGCTGCCTTCTGCGTT
>CAIVGO010000603.1 GCA_903905445.1 uncultured Bacteroidota bacterium | reverse complement strand
GGTTACCCATAGTCGGCAAGGCGTTGCTTGTATGGATACGGCGTGCGTGGATGTCACCGCCGTCAGTTCGGTCCCGCAATTACCCCTACTCAGTGGTAATTTAATGCCCTGTCAGGATTCTACGACCATATATACGGCAAGCGCAGTAGGTTCACCGCCACCTACCTCTTACACTTGGTCGACCCCAGGAAATACGCCTTTTACCACGATTTCACCCAATGTGATTCAAATTCCATGGACGGGCACCACCACCGGCGGTCCACTTTGTGTCGTTGCAAACAATAACTGCGGCTCTTCACAGCCTGCTTGTTTAAATATTGCGGTTCAACCCGCGCTGAAAATACCCGTCCTAACCGGTCCTAACGTAGTATGTGCAGGCGGCGGACCTTATTTGTACACCCTGGATGGAGAACAACCCGGCACTACCTACACCTGGTCGGTTCCCGCAGGCGCTACCATTACAGGTACAGGCGATTCGGTTTTTGTCAACTTTCTGAATTCGGCTAGTACGGGTAAAGTATGCGTTACACCACAGAATTTCTGCGGTACTGGCGCCTCGGTTTGTCAAAACGTAACCGTTTCGCCGATTCCAAGTGCCAAACTCACCGGTGGCGGACAAATTTGCGATGGCGAATCCATTACCCTCACCTTTACGCTGACAGGCAACGGGCCATTTGATGTAAATTGGTTCAATGGCAGTTCCAATGTGAACCTGCTGAATATTTCCAATGGACATACCATTACGCTATCCCCTACCACCAACACGCTGTATCAATTAAACGGTGTTACTGATAATACCACACCCAATACCTGCACGGCCCTGGCGTCTGATGCAGTTAATGCAATTGTGCGTCCCAACATTGCCCAAAGCAAAGCAGTTCAATTGTGCGATGGCCAATCGTTGTTGGTCGGTGGAGCAGTACAAACTACTTCCGGCGTTTATGTCGATAGTTTGCAAACCATTTTCGGTTGCGACAGTATCATCACGACCAACCTCACCGTATATTCCATTGATTCCCTGACCATCAACCTGACCACCTGCGATCCGGCACTGGCAGGAACCAACACCAATTTGTACCAACAGGCGAATGGTTGCGATAGTATTGTAACCACGGTTGTGCAATTGTTGCCATCCAACACCACCTTGCTGGCAGCGACCAGTTGTGATTTAGCCAATGTTGGGGTGTTTACAACGAACCTGACCAATATATATGGTTGTGATAGTACGGTAATCCGAACTGTAACTTTTTCATTGTCTGATACCACCTTATTATATACCAGCTCTTGCGATCCGGCGGCTGTAGGTGTGTTTGTGCAAAATTTGCTAACCTATGAAGGATGCGATAGTATCGCGATAACGACGGTTACTGAATTGCAAAAGGATACCACCTTGTTGTTTGACGCCAGTTGCAACCCCAACCAGGTGGGTGTCTTTACCACCGTTTTGGCCAACCAATTTGGCTGCGACAGTACCGTTATTAATACAGTGAGCTTTTTTGCCTTGGATACCACCTTTTTGTTCGGTACCAGCTGCAATACAAGCCAAGTGGGCGTAT
>CAIVGO010000602.1 GCA_903905445.1 uncultured Bacteroidota bacterium | reverse complement strand
TGGGTAGAACCTGAACACCCGGCGCAATTTGTAGAAGGTAAAAACGATCAGTTTATCTGGCAAAGTGAACGCAATGGGTACAACCACCTGTATTTGTATGATTTATCGGGTAAAATGATCCGCCAACTCAGCAAAGGCGCCATGCCGGTCACCAATACGTACGGATTTTCGAGCAATGGATCTACGTTCTTCTACCAGGTGGCCGATGAAACGGGTTTTAACCGTTATGTGTACAGTGTACAAGTGCAAACGGGTGTACTCACCAAAATGAACGATGAAGAAGGTATCCACAATGGTTCCTTCAACAGCACGGGCGAATGGGCGGTAGATAATTTTTCGAATTTGGCCACGCCGCGTTTGGTTTATGTGCACCCAACCGCCAATCCCGCCAATCGGCAAATTGTGTTTGGCGCGAAAAATCCGCTGGAAGGCATTCAAATTGGCTTAACCCGCATCCTCACATTACCAACTGCAAGCGGTACCACCTTGAATGCCCGGATGATTCTTCCGCCCGATTTTGACGCGAAAAAGAAATATCCGGTGATTGTATATGTGTACAATGGGCCACATGTGCAAATGGTTACCAACTCCTGGCTCGGCGGCGGCGAATTGTGGATGCACCACATGGCCCAACAAGGGTATATTACGTTTGTGCTTGACGGACGCGGATCGGCTAACCGCGGATTTATTTTTGAAAGCGCAATACACCGAAAATTGGGTGATGCCGAAATTGAAGACCAATTGGCGGGTGTGCAATACCTGAAAGCGCAAACATTTGTGGATCCTGCACGCATCGGGGTATATGGCTGGAGTTTTGGCGGATTTATGGCCACCTCCCTCCTGACCCGTCCGGAAGCAACGGGTGCTTTCAAATGTGGGATAGCAGGTGGCCCGGTGATCGATTGGCGGATGTACGAGATTATGTACACCGAACGCTACATGGATACACCCCAGGAAAATCCGGAAGGCTACCAAAAAAGCAGCTTGTTTAACTATATCGACAACCTGAACGGGCGCTTACTCATGATCCACGGCTCTTCGGATGATGTGGTTTTGTGGCAAAACTCGCTGCGCTACATCAAACGCTGTGTTGAAAAAAACAAACAAATCGACTATTTTGTATATCCGGAGCACCTGCACAATGTGTTGGGGAAAGACCGGGTGCATTTGTTTGAGAAAATTGAGCGGTTCTTCCTGGAGAATTTGTAATTTGAGAGGGGAAGGGGTTCCACGGAGGAGCTCGGAGGTATGGAGTTTCACGGAGAAAAGGGGTTCCGCGGAGTAGCTCGGAGGTATGGAGTTACGCGGAGAAAATTTAAACCTCCGTGTAACTCCGTACCTCCAAGCTCCTCCGTGGAACCCTTCCCCTCTCTTATTGCACTCCAAATACGAATTGCACAATATTAGCCCCCATTTGCAACGCTTTCGTCCGCAAATCCTGTGGGTCATTGTGTACATCGTCCCAGCCATCGCCGAGATCGGTTTCGAAATCGTAATAACAAACCAGACGGCCTTGCCAAATCAGGCCAAAGCCTTGCGCAGGTTTTCCATCATGCTCGTGAATTTTGGGCAGGCCATTTTTAAAGTCATACCGTTGGTGGTAAATGGGATGGCTAAAAGGCAACTCAACAAAATCCAACTCCGGAAACACCTTTTTCATGCTCGGGCGCACAAAAGGATCCAGCCCAAAATCGTCGTTCAGCATCAAAAAACCACCGCCTTCCAAGTACGCGCGTAAATTTCGGGCTTCCAAATCACTGAACAACATATTGCCGTGCCCCGTCGCATACACCAAAGGGTAATTGAAAAGTTCGGCACTGCCCGGTTCTACCGTCGCGTATTCCAGATCAAAATTCGTGCGGAGGTTTTCGTTGCAAAACTTTGCCAGGTTTTTAAGCGAGTTTACATCGTTGTACCAATCGCCCCCGCCAGCATATTTCAGCAACGCCAATTTCAACGCAGGTCCTTCTGCAACCGGCTGAATGGGCATAAAAGCAGAAGCCATTAAAAAAATAAATAAGCAGCAGATCGTACGCATCGTCTATCGTTTGTAAGGGTTGAAACAATTAAAATTTGGTGTCATCCACCGAGGCAAAAAACTTGCGAATTTCACCGACCACACTTTCTACACTGCCATCTTCAAAAGGAGAACGCAAATTGGCCAATTTTACCAGGTCCAAAAAGGATTTGCTGCCACCTGCCTGACAAAGTGCAACGTAATCTTTCCAGGCATCGGCGTGGTTGTGGCGATCCCGCACCCAAAACTGAAATGCACAAATCTGGGCAAGCGTATAGTCGATGTAATAAAAGGGCGAGTTGAAAATATGCCCCTGTTTTTGCCAATAACCACCATTTTCCAAAAAGGTATTGCCGTCGTAATTGCGGTGGGGCAAATAAATTTTTTCAAGGGCGCTCCAGGCCGCATTGCGTTCGGCTGGCGTCATGTCCGGATTTTCATACACAATATGCTGAAACTCATCCACTGCTACACCATAAGGCAAAAACTGGATCGCGTTACCTAAATGCATAAAGTGGTATTTTTCGGTGTCCGGACCAAAAAACAGTTCCATCCAGGGCCAGGTAAAAAATTCCATGCTCATCGAGTGGATTTCTGCCGCGTCACTAGTGGGCCAATGGTATTCGTCAAATTCAAATTGTTGTCCGCTCGACCATACCTGAAATGCATGTCCGGCCTCATGCGTCAACACATCAATATCCCCACTGGTGCCATTGAAGTTTGAAAAAATAAACGGCGCCTGGTATTTTCCCAAATAAGTACAATATCCCATGGGCGCTTTTCCATCGCGGTTGACGAGGTCCATCAAATGCGTTTTTTGCATAAACTGGAAAAACGCATCTGTTTGGGGCGAAAGGGCATGGTACATCTTGGCCGCATTGGCTACAATTTCTTCGGGCGTACCGATGGGCTTAGGGTTGCCGGAGGTAAATTTATACTCCTCGTCGTAATAAGTCATTTTCTCCAAACCCAAACGCACCCGCTGCCGTTCGTACAATTCGCCTGCCAGCGGTACAATCAATTCCCGAATTTGTTTGCGGTAATTGGCCACCATGTCTGGGGTATAATCGGAGCGGCGCATGCGCGCATAACCCACTTCCACAAAATTTTTGTAGCCCAGATCCTGCGAAATTTGATGCCGCAAGTGCACCATTTCCTCAAAAATGCCTTCTACTACGGGCGCTTGTGCGGCGTAAAACTGCCAGCGCGCCTGCATGGCAGCACGCCGTGTTTTGGGATCGTCCGACAATTCAATGGGCTGAATATTACTCAGGTTATAGGTCGTACCTTCAAACTCAATTTTCGCCTGGGCCTTAATTTTGGTGTATTCCGAACTCAGCGCGTTCTCTTTTTGCAAGGCCGATTCTATACCCGGTTTAAATGTTTTAAGCGCCAGATCAGCCAGGGTAAAAAGCTGTTTCCCAAATTTTTGTTCCAAGGCTTCGCGAAAGGGCGTAGCAATCAGGGCTTTAAAAAAACGATTGTTCAATGCCTCATAAGCAGGCAGCTGCGTATCAAAATAATCATTTTCTGCTTCGTAAAAAGCATCGTTGGTATTGGAACTGTGTCGAATATAGCTCAAATTGTACATCGTCCAGAACTCCTCGCGCTGTGTATTCAATGCTTGGAGCGCTGCATATTGTGCATCGAAACCTTCGGCGGTTTCAAATTGCAACAATTGGGTGTTAAATTCGGCCTCTACAGCAACCATATCCGGTCTTTGATAGGCAAAATGCTCAAAAATAGGGGTGTCAGTCATCAAATCTTGGTTCATTTCTAATCTGTTAGCAAGCAAACAGCCCAAAGGTAGGCTGGTTCAGGGGGCTGTTGCAAATTTTTGTGACAAATGCAGTACTTTGCGCTCAAAACAGCAAAACAATGCGATTCTTACTACTAATATTGTTCGGCGGATGCTTTTTTGGATCAATAAAGGCCCAATCAACCGCTTATGTTTTTCAAGGCGGCCTTAGCCTGGGTACCCAGAAATGGGATAACTCTTTTGATCGACAAGTACTTTTGGCCTCGCATTTTGCCCTTGCCATTGAGTCGGTCAACAATGACGAAGACCGAAGTTCCTTGTTTATACAAATGGGTTACCACGTAAAAGGAAGTGCTGTTCGTTTTTTATTTTACAATGTGAATTCGGGGCTTCCTGGTTCCAATTTCACCACAGAGCGCTTCGAATTCAGAAATTTGTCGCTCATTTTGGGTGCCAAACAGAAATACCCCCTGGGGAACAACGAACGTGCACGCTATTATTTTTTCGCAGGTTTGCGCGGTGATTACACCCTCAGCACCAACCTAGGTGAATTGCCGAATGCAAAAGCCAATCCAGCATTTTACCCCTTTGAAGATGGGGTAAGAAAACTGATTGGCGGTGTTTCCCTGGGCGGTGGTATTGAACTTCCCTTGGGCGAAGTAATCGGTGCCGAACTCAAAGTTTCGCTCCATCCCGATGTTACCCTGCAATACCGGCAAGGGCCAATTAACAACGTCATTAATCCTAATTTTCCAGGCACTACCTTATCTATATCAGAACGCCGGATCCGCAACACGACCCTCGAAATCGGTGTTGGATTGCGGTTGCTGCGGAAAGTGGTGTATGTAGATTAAGACGTACTGGGAAAATTTATTGCGCCTGCAAAGCTTCCCAATATTCTACCGCCCGGCGCGTATGTGGAATACAAATTGACCCACCCACCATATTGGCAACGGCGAAAATTTCGAAAATCTGGTCGGTGGTCACGGCTAATTCATAACATTTGCCTAAGTGGTATTTGATGCAATCATCGCACCGCAATACCATGGACGCAACCAGGCCCAACATCTCTTTCGTCTTAACATCCAGGGCACCTTCCTGATAGGTTTGGTTATCCAAACTCCAAAAACGCTTGATTACTTTGTTGTCATTGGCCAAAATGCGCTCGTTCATTTTGGCGCGGTAATCATTGAATTCTTCCACTAAGGTCATATAAAAACGGGTTGTGCGGGTCTACCCCGACAAGTGATTGATTGTTAATAACTTGACCAATTTTATTGATCCTCCGGCCGGCCTTGAATTTTGCCCGCCTGAAATGCTTTTTTGAGGGCAGCCTCATCCTCCAAATCGACTTCCGTTTGCAAAGGCGCCTCCATGTTGGAAAGGTCGGGTTGTCCCGCATCTACCCAGGCGGTGTACCAGGCGCTACCCACGGCATGGATGGTTGCACGCATGCGCCGTTCCACCATATTGGAAAGTGCTTTTTGGTAAGCATCTGCAAAATCGCGGCAAGGCGCAAGCACCATCACCCCAAGGCGCATGTCCGGACACATCTGCCGGTCTTCCGGAAAACTCAGGCGCATGGCGCGCTCAATATCTAACACACTATCCACCATGCTGTTGCTTTCAAAAACCGTGTTCCAGAAAAAATCGCTGGTATTTTCAAGATAACTCGGCTTTCCAACCAAATAATCATAGGTTTCATCGGCAAACAATTCGGGTATGCGACTTTCCCAAAAACCATGAATACCATGTTGACCCGTTTTTTGACCATTGTAATTGCTACATGTGTGCAAGGGCACGTGCGCGTCGCCTATGTAATGCCCAAAATCGGCGGCCAAACGCAAAATACGCTTGGCATCGCGGCGCCGAAACGCCTCCGTCAGGTCGCGCTGCATTTTTTGCAAATGCCAGGGCACAATTCCGTGTTCGGAAAGATGGTCTTTAAAAAAAGCCGCACTCGGTTGAAAATTCAAGCCGCGCGCTTGCACAAAAGCCGCCAAGGAATCGGCTTCCACATTTTCGGTATTGTCGTAATAATGGGGCAAAACCTGGCGCGCAAAAAAGTTTTTGTACGCCTTCATTTGCTGGTCTGGCACGGGCACGGTTTTTCCGTACAATAATACGGTGTCACCAGCAGGGCTCACTACCCACAAATCCGTATATTTTATCATCGCCTCCAACCAGGTGCGGGGCAAAGCATCGAACGGCGGACCGTAATTATCCAAATCAATATAGTGCCGGGGCGCTTCAAAGCGGGTGGCGTACCGGCGCATATCGGGGTCAACGGCATGGTCGGTGATATAGTCAATATTGGGTTTGAAAAACACCATCATCTTGGGCGGCAACGTGAGCACCGCCAAGCGGTTGATGCGTTTATGGGCGAAAAATCCCCAGGCGTCCGTTTTTTCCGGGTCGACTGGCAACGGGGATTTTGAACCGATCGGCAAAAACCGAAAAGCCATACTTAGGAG
>CAIVGO010000601.1 GCA_903905445.1 uncultured Bacteroidota bacterium | reverse complement strand
TGGGTTTACCTATTCCATTGATATTGAACGACGATAAACACAGGCGAGGCCATTTCATTTACAATAATTGTTTAAAAAGATGAAGCAAATCTTACGCATTTTAATCCTGCTTGCCGGTTTTAGTCAATTCGCGCAGGCACACACGATTTCAGGCAAAGTAACCTCTGCAGAGGATGGATCGGCGCTTCCGGGTGTACGGGTCAGCATCGAAAATACGAAAGAGGGGGTTACCACCGATGACCAAGGGATGTACCAATTGAACGCTGGTCCGGGCGCGCAACTAAAATTCACCTACCTCAGTTTTGAGTCAAAAACAGTAGTACTGGATAAACAAACGGTGCTGGATATAGCACTCACGCCGAGTTCCGGCTTGTTAAAAGACGTAGTAGTGGTAGCGTACGGCACCGTGAAAAAAAGTGATCTGACCGGTTCCGTTTCCTCTATAACTTCCGAAGATTTGGTGCGTACGGCACCCGTTTCGCTCGATCAGGCATTACAAGGACGTGCTGCCGGCGTACAGGTAACGCAGGTAACTGGTCGTCCGGGGGGCGAAACAAGCATCCGAATTCGAGGCAGCAGTTCCATCAATGCGGGCAATGAGCCATTGTATGTCATTGATGGCATGCTCATTATGAGCGACAATAGCCAAACCAATGCCGGTGGTATTGCGGGCGCTGGGCTGAATGGCTTATCGTCTATCAGCCCTGGTGAAATTGAGCGCATCGAAATTTTGAAAGATGCTTCCGCTACCGCACTCTACGGTTCGCGCGGTTCGAATGGGGTGGTATTGATCACCACAAAGCGCGGGAAAGCGGGAAAATCTACCGTAACATTTGACACTTATTATGGGGTCCAGCAGGTAACCAAACAATTGGACATGCTGAACGGCGAGGAATTTGCCAATTTTATCAATAATTATAGCAAAGACGCCAGTTTGCCCTTGGATGCGCGCTACCTGATTCCTGAAAAAATTGGCGAGGGTACAGACTGGCAAAAGGCGATTTTTCAACAAGCGCCAATGCAAAGTTATCAACTGAGTGTGCTGGGCGGGAGCGAAAACACCCAGTTTTCGCTGAGTGGTGGCTATTTTAAGCAGGAAGGGATTATCATCAATTCTGATTTTGAGCGCTATAGTATTCGGAGCAACCTCGATCAAAAAGTAAGTGCGCGGTTTAAAATCGGTTCAAGCATCAGCTTGAGTTATGTGCGTTCTCGAGGCGTGCTTACGGGCGCTCAAAGTTCGGGTACGGGTACTTTGCTGCCAGGTGCTACCTCTTCTGCCCTGTTATTCCCACCCACCTTGCCGGTACTGGATGCAACGCGGGTGGGTGGCTATACCTTCCAGGACGATCGGGGGCGAAATATTGGGAATCCGGTTGCCGATGCGCTCGAAACCGACAATATTTCCAACAATGCGCGGGCTATTGCGAATTTATATGGGGTTTATACGATTTTACCAGGTTTGAACCTTAAAGCGAGCGGTGGTATTGATGGTTTCTCGGTGAAAGACAACCGATTTGTCCCAAATTATTTGAAACGGGGCGAACCCAGCAATGGCTCGGCCGTAGTTGCGACCGTTGATGGCTTGAGTTGGCTGACCGAATTTACCCTGAATTATAACCATACCTTCCGTCAGCGGCATGTGTTGGATGCTTTAATTGGCAATACATATCAGGGTTTTCACTCCGAACGCGTATTTGCGTTTGCACTCGATTTCCCGGATAATCGCACCGGCTGGCACAACCTGGGTAGCGCTATCAACCCCCAACCTGCAGGCACTGGCGAAAACAACTGGGGTATTATTTCCTACCTGGGGCGCGTCAATTATACCTACAACAACAAATTCCTGCTCACCCTCACGAGCAGGTTAGATGGCGCTTCCAAATTTGGGAAAAACAATAAATACGCCTTTTTCCCTTCCGGCGCAGTTGCCTGGAAAATGCATGAAGAAGATTTTATCAAAAAACTGGGCATATTCAGCACCCTCAAAACGCGCCTGAGCTACGGCATTATCGGCAACCAGGATATTTTTCCATATGCTTCGTTGGCAACCGTTGGTCCGATCGCCCAAGGCGTTTTTAATAATTCCCAAGCGTATTCGGGCCAGGAACCCCTCCGTTACCCGAATCCCGACTTAAAATGGGAACGCACCGGCCAGGTTGATCTTGGGGTTGATGCCGAATTTGTCAAAGGAAAACTAGGCGTAACCTTTGATGTCTATCAAAAAAACACAACAGATCTTTTGCTTTACACGCCATTGCCCACCACCTCTGGCTTTAGTGGAGCACTTTATAATATTGGAAGCCTGCGTAACCGCGGACTTGAACTTTCGCTGAATTCCCGCAACATGACCGGTGCATTTAGTTGGCAAACGGATTTGAATTTTTCTATAAACCGCAACGAAATCACCGAACTCTCACAAGGCCTTGATATTCCGGTACCCGGCGTACTTACGGTACCAAGCGGATGGAGTATGTTGCGGGTTGGGCAACCCATCGGCACATTCTTTGGATTAGTCGCCGATGGCCTGTTCCAATCAAACGAAGAAGCACAAAACAGCCCGCACCTGAAAGCGCAAAATCCAAAAGCAGGCGACCGAAAATACAAGGATCTGAATGGACGCGATGCCTTTGGAAAACTTACTGGACAGCCCGACGGCGTAATTGATGAGGCCGACCGCACGACCATTGGCAATGCTACCCCCGATTTTACCTGGGGTATGACCAACAAATTTTCCTGGAAAGGCATTGAACTTTCTATTTTCATTCAAGGCGTGCAGGGCAATGAAATCGTCAATGCTTATTTGTTTGAAATCGGCTCGCTCAACGGAGAAACCAATGTGTTGAAGGAATATTATGAGAACCGTTGGACACCCGAAAACCCAAACAATAAATACCCTAAAGTCAACCCGTCCGAACGCAACGTATTCAGTAGCGCTCAGGTAGAGGACGGTTCTTTCCTGCGTATAAAAAACGTTACCCTCAGTTATTCTTTTCCTGAAAAATGGTTAAAAAGAATGAAGATGAGCAAGTTTAGAATCTACGCAAGCGCCAACAACCTGCACACTTTTACGCGATATACCGGGTACGATCCGGAGGTAAATGCGTTTGGGCAAAGCGCCTTGTTGCAAGGCATCGACTATGGGGGCTATCCCATTTCCCGCACCCTCCTGGGTGGTATGCAAATTGGTTTTTAAACAAAAATAAACAGAAAAATGTCTAATTTTTATATTCGCATTGCAGTAACAGGCTTGTTTCTAATGGCTGTTGCATTTGCCTGCAAAGGTCTTTTAGAGGAAAATCCAAAAGACCAGGTGTTTATTGACAATTTTTTCCAAACCGAAAACGATGCCATTTCCGCAGTCAACTCGGTATATGGAATCCTGAATGCGACCAGTTCCGCACCCAGCTTTGGCGGTGTGTATTTTAGCACCTATTGGGTGGCCACAGGCTTGGCTTCCGATGAAATGCAAAACAGACTGCCTGTTACGGATTTGGACCAATTGAATTTATTTACGCATCGGCCTGTAAACGGCACCTTGTATGAATTCTGGGCACTGGCCTATAAAGGAATCAACAACGCCAATTTTGCGATAGATGGCATTCCAAAAGTTGCGGCAAGCGATCAGCGCAAAAACGAATTGATTGGAGAAGCCCGGTATTTACGGGGCATGTTGTATTTTGATCTGGTGCGTTGGTTTGGCGATATCCCTTTGGTGCTTACCCTCAATGGCGCTTTGACACCACCTCGTAATCCAGCGGCCGAAGTTTATACACAGATTATCAGTGATTTACAATTTGCAGAACAACATTTGCCCGCAAGTTATCAGGCTGGAAGCGGCTTGGGCCGTGCTACCAAAGGCGCTGCCTCAGGATTGTTGGCCAAGGTGTATTTGACCCGGGGAGAATGGCAAAAATGCGTGGATCAATGCAATATCGTCACCAACTCCAACCAGTACGGTTTGTATGCCGATTTTGCCGATGCCTTCCGTATTCCCAATGAAAATGGCAAAGAAACCCTGTTTAGTGTAGGATTTGGCACTGCCAACAACAGCATTTCTTTTTGGGAGGCAGGGCAGTTTAATGTGCGTTTGCTTCCGAACAAATTGACGGGCCAAATTCCGGGAGTAAATGCCCAGGGCTGGCAAGTGGCTACCCAAAATTTGTACGATAGCTATGATGCCAAAGACCGCAGAAGAGCAGTGACTTTTTTGACAGAAATTAAAAACGTGGATGGCTCTACCACTACCGTCGAACCGCATATCCAAAAATATTGGGATAAAATTAGCGAGCCAACAGCGGGCAATACGGACCATGATTTCCCTTATCTGCGCTATTCAGATATTTTATTGATCAAGGCCGAAGCATTGAACGAACTCAACAACGGCCCGACCACAGAAGCTTATGCCGCCGTAAATCAGATACGCAAGCGTGCACGATTTGACGGCACAACCGAACTTTCAACATTGCCAGACTTACAAGGACTGAACTACCAATCTTTTAAAGATGCCTTGTTGTTGGAGCGCCGCCACGAGTTTGTTGCAGAAGGCCACCGTTGGTTAGACCTCGTGCGTTTCAAAAAACTGGAAGCACTCGTCCCAATCACCAAACCAGGGGTACAGCCCCAGGCATTTCATTATCTGTTCCCGATACCGCAAGGTGAAATTGATTTGAATCCAAATCTTTTGCCTCAAAACGCAGGGTATTAACCTTTAAATTTTTGCAAAAAGCGATGCTACAGGCTGCATTAGATTTGGGAGGAACGCGGATAAAATTTGGATTAATATCAAATGGGCAATGCGTTGTTACCTCCTCTTTGGCGATTCCGTCTAGCGAGCGGTTTGCCACGGTATTGCCCTTGATAGAAGCCGAAATATACCGCATGATGCGCGAAAGCGGATTTACCCGCCTGGATGGCGTTGGAATGGCGTTTCCAACCATTGTCGACAGCGATCGGATGCGCCTGTTGTACCAATATGTAAAATATACCGACGCCAACGACCTCGATCTTACCACCTGGGCAAAAGCGCGCTGGAATGCAACATTGGTCATGGAAAACGATGCGCGCGCTGCCTTGGTGGGTGAATGGCAATTTGGCGCTGGCCAAGGGGTCGACAACCTCGTCATGGTTACCCTTGGAACGGGGGTAGGTTCGGCGGCTTTGGTCAATGGACGCCTGCTGAAAGGAAGTCATTACCTGGCTGGAAACCTGGGTGGCCACCAAACCATTCGATTTGATGGCAAGCGCTGCAATTGCGGCAATATTGGATGCCTGGAAAGCGAGGCATCTTCCTGGGCCTTGCCCGAAATGATCAAACGCCATGCTTTATATGCGGAAAGTCCATTTGCCCAAGGTGAAAAACCCGATTTCGAGGCAGTATTTCGCCTGGCAACGGCGGGTGATCCGCTGGCAGTATCCGTTCGAGATCATTGCCTGGAAGCATGGGCAGCGGGTATTTTAAACCTGGTGTACGCGTACGACCCGGATCGCATCGTGATTGGCGGCGGGGTAATGCACAGCGCCGAACTGATTTTACCCTTTATCCAACAAAAAATCGCACAAGCCGCCTGGTTGCCTGTCAACGCAGTGCAAGTAGTCGCAGCCGAACAACCCGATTGGGCAGGGGTATTGGGCATGGGCTATTTAGGGACAACAAAAAAAGGAATAACAGTTTTTAAAATATAAAAAATCGGTTTAACCCCGGTGAATCACTTGTAAAACAACCCAGTTTTGAACTCGAATTACGACAAATTCCCAAGCGTTCAGGTAAAAGGCCATTCCACAGCATGTTGGGAGGGCTGGCACGCCATCGTTCAACAAATTGCAGCGGCCATAAAAACAAAACCCAATGCCCGCATTGTGGTGGAAACTTATCCGGGTGTGCGGGATGTAGAAATTAGGACGGCTATACAGGAGGGTTTTCAAACGAGCGCTTTTTTTGTTGCCGAACACGCCTATTTGACAGAAAATCAACTAGATGCGTTGACATTTCCCGATGTTACCGACGACCGGATTTTTGGATACATGACGCGCCTGCGCATGGAACAGTATTTTGATCGGGAGAAAATGCAGGCCATGCAAGATTTGATTCAGCAAACGCAAGGAATTGTGGTGGTGTATGGGACTGGGGCTGCATTGCTTGCGCCCAATCCGGATCTCCTGATTTATGCCGATATGGCCCGTTGGGAAATTCAATTGCGCATGCGCCGAAATGAAGTGGGTAATTTGGGTGCAAACAACCACCCCCTTGAGTTCAGCAGGAAATACAAACGCGCCTATTTTGTAGATTGGCGGGTAGCAGACCGGCTCAAACGCCAGTTAATGGCACATTGGGATTATGTGCTCGATACCAATATAGCCGATCAGCCCAAAATGGCGACGGGTGTGGCCGTGCGCGATGGCATGCAACAAGCCGCCCAGCAGCCTTTTCGGGTGGTGCCTTTATTCGACCCCGGCCCTTGGGGCGGCCAATGGATGAAGGAAGTATGCGACCTTGATCGTTCGGCCGTCAATTATGCCTGGTGCTTCGATTGTGTACCGGAAGAGAACAGTTTGTTGCTCGATTTTGGCCCAATCCGAATGGAAATACCTTCCATTAATGTGGTTTTTTATCAGCCCATTGCCTTGTTGGGTGAAAACGTGTATGCCCGTTTTGGGGCCGAATTTCCGATTCGTTTTGACTTTTTGGATACCATGGATGGCGGCAACCTTAGTTTGCAGGTACATCCATTGACGGAATATATTCGGGAGCATTTTGGCATGTTTTATACCCAGGATGAAAGTTACTACATGCTGGATACCAAGGAAGATGCCTGTGTGTACCTGGGGCTAAAAACAGATACAAACCCTGCGGATTTAATTGCCGATTTGGAAGAAGCACAAACAGGCGGCGCCACCTTCGATGCTGAAAAACATGTGGAAAAATGGCCGGTAAAAAAGCACGATCATATCCTGATCCCAGCGGGCACCATCCACTGCTCTGGCAAAAACAGCATGGTGCTCGAAATTAGTGCCACGCCCTACATTTTCACCTTCAAACTATGGGATTGGGGACGCTTGGGCCTCGATGGCTTGCCGCGTCCGATCAATATTGGTCACGGCAAAGAAAATATTGTTTGGAACCGCACCACCGATTGGGTCGCCAAAAATCTGGTCAACCAAGTAGAAAAAATTGCGGAAGGCGACGGCTGGGAGGAAGAACGCACGGGTTTGCATGCCACTGAATTTATTGAAACACGGCGGTTTTGGTTTAGCAAAACAACCCGGCACGATACCCAGGGCAATTTGCATGTACTCAATTTGGTGGAAGGTCGCACGGTAGTCGTCGAAAGTCCAAATGATGCATTTTCACCTTTTCATGTCCATTACGCTGAAACTTTTATCGTGCCAGCCTCCATTGGCGCCTATACGATTCGGCCAATTGGCGAAAGCGTTGGACAAACCTGTGCGGTGTTAAAAGCCTTTGTACGCAGTTAAAATGGCCGGAACACCCTGAATAAACACGCAAAATCTTTATCAAATTAAGCAAATACACATGTCAGAATCCATACAAGCAGCAGCTAAAGCCCAAATGCGCACGGTTTATTTACTCACCGCTGTAGCAGCCCTGGGTGGTTTGCTGTTCGGCTACGATACCGCCGTGATTTCGGGCGCGATTGGTTTTTTAAAAATCAAGTTTCAACTTTCTGCGGCGATGACCGGTTGGGCAGCATCGAGCGCCATTTTTGGTTGCATTTTCGGTGCCATGGCGGCAGGTTGGTTGAGTGATAAATTTGGGCGCAAACAGGTATTGTTGGGTACGGCGGTTTTGTTTGCAGTTTCAGCCGTGGGTGCAGCCATGCCCGAAAACCTGACCCAATTCACCATTTTTCGCTTTATCGGCGGCTTGGGTATTGGCGCGGCTTCGATGGTTTCGCCTTTGTACATCACGGAGTTAGCGCCCGCGCGTATCCGTGGCCGACTGGTGTCGTATTACCAATTGGCGATCGTAATTGGCATTTTGGTCATCTTTTTTGTGAATTCCCTCATTCAAAATGCGGGCGATGAAAGCTGGAATATTGAATACGGGTGGCGTTATATGATGGCATCGGGTGTTATACCCGCCATTTTATTCCTGGTGGCCTTGTTTTTTGTACCCGAAAGTCCGCGGTGGCTCACCAAAGAGGGCCGCGACGATGATGCGCTCAAAATACTGATTGGGATCAATGGCACCGAGCAGGCAAATGTCATTTTGGAGGAAGTAAAAGCCACCTTGCACGAAGAACAAGGCACCTTGCGCGAATTATTTACCGGCCGTTTTCAAAAAGCAGTTTGGGTGGGCATCTTTTTGGCTGTTTTTTCCCAAATCCAAGGCATTAATGCCATTATGTATTATGCGCCGGAAATATTTAAAGCGGTTGGCGCAGGCACCGAAGCAGCCTTTCAACAAACCGTTATTATTGGCCTGATCAATTTATTGTTCACGTTTGTCGCTATTTATTGGGTCGATCGCCTGGGCCGTAAAACCCTGCTATTAATCGGTGGCGTGGGTATGGCCATCAGTTTGTTGATGGTGGGTTTCTCCTTCTATTTCGGATGGACGGGCTATGGTTTGTTGCTGTTTATCTTGTTGTACATCGGCAGTTTTGCTGCTTCATACGGCCCCGTTACCTGGGTGGTTATTTCCGAAATATTTCCGATCAAAATGCGCGGCGTGGCCATGTCTGTTGCCACGTTTGCCCTTTGGGTGGCAGTTTACCTGGTTACCCAATTGTTTCCAATGATGCTTGAAATGGTAGGCCCTGCCGGTACTTTCTGGATTTTTGGTGCTATGGCACTGCTGTCCTTTGGATTTGTTTGGGCGCGGGTACCCGAAACCAAAGGTCGCACCCTCGAAGAAATCGAAAAATCGTGGTAAAGCATTTATCCATTCAATCAAACATGCACATGCAAAAGCAATATTTCACGCTCCTTTTAATCTTCATCGCTTTTGGGTGTTTTGCCCAAAGTACTGCGAAGAAACAACCCGTTGATTACGTGGATTGTATGATCGGCAACCACGATAGCCGCTGGATGCAATTTCCGGGTGCCTCGATGCCTTTTGGGATGGTAAAAATCAGCCCCGACAACCAAAAACAGGGTTGGAAAGCGGGTTATGAATACGAAATCAACAACATCGCCGGTTTTAGCCACATCCACTCCTGGACCATGGATGGCCTGCTCATGATG
>CAIVGO010000600.1 GCA_903905445.1 uncultured Bacteroidota bacterium | reverse complement strand
TCATTTGTTGAATGAGGGCACCATCAAAATTGATGGACAAAATATTTATGATTACGAACTGGAATCTTATCGCCATAATTTCGCATTGGTGCCGCAGGAAGTAATTTTATTTGGCGGATCTATTCGTGAAAATATCCTGTACGGAAAACCGGATGCCCAGGAAGATGAAATTATCGAAGCGGCGAAGAAAGCCAATGCCTGGGACTTTATCAGCAGTTTTCCGGAGCAATTGGACACGGTGGTGGGCGAACGCGGGATCAAATTGTCGGGTGGTCAACGGCAGCGCATTGCCATTGCACGCGCGATTTTGCGCAACCCTTCCGTGCTGTTGCTCGATGAGGCGACTTCTTCCCTGGATGCCGAAAGCGAACGCGTGGTACAAGATGCCCTCAATAACTTGATGGAAGGGCGTACCAGCATCATTATTGCCCACCGATTGGCGACCATCCGCGACGTGGACCGTATTTACGTGTTGCAAGGTGGTCATATTATTGAACAAGGTACCCATGATGAATTGTCGGCGATTGAAAATGGCGCGTACAGCAGTCTGGCCAAGTTGCAGTTTGATATGAGTACCTTAAACGTGCCGATTGTTTAGCTGGGAAATTATTTTTCAAGTCCCTTCTAATGCGTATTTTTTTGATTATAAACTACTTGCATGTCCAATACTGCTAAAACAGGAATTCTGATTGTCAACCTGGGCACACCCGATGAGCCCAAACGTTCGGCAGTGTACCGTTATTTGAAACAATTTTTGCTCGATCCGCGGGTCATCGACATCAATCCAGTTGCCCGAAATTTGCTCGTGCGGGGTATTATTGCGCCTTTTCGCTCGGGTAAATCAGCCAAAGCATACCAGGAACTCTGGACGGAAAACGGATCGCCCCTCAAATATTATGGTTTCCGCCTGGTGGAACAAATTCAGCAATTGATGGGCCCCGATTATATCGTCGAACTGGCCATGCGCTACCAAAGTCCATCGATTGAAACGGCGATTCAAAAAATGATGGCAGAAAAAGTGGAGAAAATCGTGGTATTTTCCCTGTTTCCGCAATATGCCAGTGCCACAACGGGTTCCGTACACGAGGAAGTGATGCGGGTGCTCACTAAACAACAAATTATTCCTTCGGTCGATTTTATCAGCAATTACCCGACCTGGGTGCCCATGATTGCCTTGTATGCGCAAAATGCCCGGAAGTTCGACCTGGCTTCTTACGATCATATTTTGTTTAGTTACCATGGATTGCCGCAGCGTCAATTGCGCAAAGGCGACCAGTTCAACCACTGCCTGAAAAGTGCCGATTGTTGCCAGACCCTGACGCCTACCAACCAGTTTTGTTATTCGGCCCAGTGTTATGCCACCACCAAGGCCATTGCAGCCCAACTTGATTTGAAGCCGGAACAATATACGGTGTGTTTTCAATCACGCCTCGGCGCCGATCCATGGACGCAACCATACACCGTCCGCACCATTGAAGCTTTGGCCAAATCAGGAGCCAAACGCCTGCTCGTTTTTTGCCCTGCTTTCACAGCCGATTGTTTGGAAACGATCGTGGAAATTGGCTCGGAATACAAAGAGGATTTCGAAAAATGGGGCGGGGAGCATATTGATTTGGTGCCTAGTTTGAATGATGCACCGGGTTGGGCATCGGCGATTGCAAACCGACTTGGGAGTTAGGGAGAAAAAAGGGTTTTAGAGAGAAAAAAGGGTTCCACGGAGGAGCTCGGAGGTGCTGTGTGCACAACCAAATTATTTCCAAAGATTTTTGTACTTTTGCTCTTCAAGCAAGTCCTTAGTTGACTATGCACTTTAGGCAGGGACACTTTGTTGTTCCTGCCT
>CAIVGO010000599.1 GCA_903905445.1 uncultured Bacteroidota bacterium | reverse complement strand
TGCCCCAGGTCACCACAATTTGATTAGTGCCTTGGCCAGATACAATGGTTGCAGGGGCCGTAACGCTCCAGTTATACGTGGTCGCATTGGGAATGGTTGTAACCTGGTACACTTCAGTCGCGCCTTCACATACGGTGGCGGTACCGATGGGCTGCGTGGGCGTTGCCAGGGTATTTACGTTAATCGACAAACAGTTTGCTGCACTGGAGCCACAGGCATTGTTGGCGGCTACGCAGATATTTCCACCGTTGGGGCTGTTCCAGGTTACGGTAATGGTATTGGTGTTCTGACCGGAATTGATAACAACGCCTGGTGGCACCGTCCAGGTATAACTGCTGGCACCGGCTACTGCAACGATGCTGAAGGTGGCACTTTGTCCAAAACAAACGCCAGGGCCACCCGAAATAAGACCGGGCGCGGCGGGCGGGTTATTGTTAATGGTAACCGTTGCGCTCGCAGAATCGCAGCAAGTGGCACCCATAAACGTACGGCAAACCAACAGTTGGTAATCGCCTGCGCTGCCGATATTGGTGATAATCGAGGTTGGAGAACCTGTGACCGTGCCGCCATTGCTGGGCGTCCAAAGATAACTGGTACCAATGCCTGTTGTTGAACCGGTGCCCAGCAACTGTGCCGAGGTTTGGCCACAACTGAGGGTAGGCGGGGGCGCAATGTTGGCTGTAACGGGCAAAACTGTTAAATTCAAGATCACATTACTATCGCAACCAGCCACCGTTTGTAGTGTTTCCTGGTAAGTTCCTGGACCGCAAGCGGATGGAAATGCTGGATTGTTAGAGCATCCGCCATCACAAATGGTTTCATTTAAAAAAACGGTTTTGGGTTGGTTGGCGGTCAGGTTTAAGGTGGCTGTATATGGACAACCGTTTTGGGTCAGGTTTCTTACGTAAGTGCCTGTTTGGCAATATGTTTGGTTGTAAAATACGGTGCAGGTTGGCGAACAAACCGTTTGGTCTTCCTCAATGTTTTCTGGTATGGGGTTAATGACCACATTGACACAATTGAGGGTAACGTCGCCACAAAAAGGTGGTTGGGACGAATTGAGTTGGGTGGTCAATTGAGTAACCGTGAGTACACCATCGGGCGTAGGCAACAAGGGGGCTTGGGTTGCCAGGTACGATAAGCCGCACACCGAATAAGTGCCGGCGGGGTAGGTAGACAAATCAGGTGCAGGGTCTAAGGCCTGAATAATGCCGCCAGTTCCACTAATAATATAGGTGTATTCATATTCGCCTGCAGGCGGTGCGGGGCTGTTGGCGGTATAAGTTGGGGGTAAATTGAGTGCAAGGTTGGTTGAGCCTTCACAAGCAATAATATCGTTTTGGGTCAGGTTACCGGCATTGGCCGCACAGGAAAAACAGTCAATGCCTGTAGGATCACAAAAAATGATTTCATAGCTGGTAAAGTTTCCCACGTCTACGGCTTGTCCATCCACCACCGTAAGGGTCCATTGTCCGTTCACCGGGCCGGAGTTGAAATTTTCCAAACAGCCATTGTTCGGATAGTAGCTGCCAAAATAACTGCCAAACATTCCCCAGGCCTGGTTATTACTCCAGGCATTGTTAAAACCCGGATCCGGAATGGCCGGATCACCACAAGGCACAAAATTAATGTCCCAGGTTGTAAAGTCTGTCGGTCCGAATAAACCAATTGGGCCAATCAGTGTTACGGATTGGCCAGAAGGAGAGGTAAGGGTAATTTGAAGGTCGCCCAGATACTCATGGTCAAACGTAAGATGCACGCCGCATACGCCCTGGCCGTTTTGTCCTAAGGTCGGATTTGCTGCATTTTGTACCTGAATAAAGAAATTACCCGTAAAACCATCCGGCATAAACTGCGGGCAATTGGTACAATCGCAAGGTACTTGTGCAAGGGAACGGCTGGAAAAAAGGCATAAACAAGCCAACAAAAGGCAAAAACGGATGGTGCGGGGTGTAAGGAAAGCACTTGGGAGTATTGCTAGCATGTGTCTTATGTTTGGTATTATCAATTTTTTCAAAATTAAATTCTAAATCGGGCGGATTATTTGCCAGTTTTAGAAATAAATTTGGGGTCAATCTCAGAATAAAGAACTGCCAAAGTAGTATATTTTGTCAAAATTGTACTAGCGCATTCATTTTATGTTTCGGCATGTACCAAATGCGGTAGTTTTGCAAAGTTTTTCACTGCTTCATCCTTCAATCATTTTGTGCGGATTGTTCGCTCAAATCAAAATAATACCTGACTAGATGAAAATTGGTAGAGTAGCGCTGCCTGTTATATTTTTGTTTTTTATAAACGACGCGATCCTTGTGGGGCAAAACCCGCTTGTCGTGCCTGGTTCGTACTTAATGCAAGTACAAACTGAAAAGGATTTAAATGCCTATTTGGCTGATTTTCAACGCAATAATTCGGACTTAATTGCCAGTTTAACACTTGTTTCCGATGCTTTTCAGGTGGCTATGTTTCAAACCACCCAACAACAAACTTTAACATCTGCTGATCTCCGCCGCTTGCGCAACCAGCTGGGCGTTCGGGTAATTCAGGCGAATCACATCCTGGAAGACCGTACCCCCATTGCGCCCCTTAATATATTGCCCAATGATCCTTTGTTGCCCTTGCAATGGCAATATCAAAATACAGGCATGGACGGCGGTGTCGTTGGCGCAGACCTGGAAGCGCTCGACGCCTGGAATATTACGACGGGAGG
>CAIVGO010000598.1 GCA_903905445.1 uncultured Bacteroidota bacterium | reverse complement strand
GTACGCGATCGCGCGGGTGTACCCCTGCGCGGAAAAATATTGCTGCGCCGCTTCTTCCAGCAACAGCGCTGCTTCTGATTCAAAACTTTGAACAGCGGGAAATCCCAGCAAAGCGGCAACCGCATCAAAAAGCCTTCCCATGCTGGAAGTTTGCACGGCAACCCCTTTTTGCAGCATTTTTTGGTAAAAACTCCACTCTTGCGCCGTAAACAGGCCTTGAATCTGCGCCATAGCTTCCGGAATATTAGCGCACAAAGCAAGGGCAGCTAAACGCGGCTCTTTCGACATTTTATCCCCCAACAAATACGGGAAATAGTCCAAATGGGCCGCCCGGGTTATCGTTTTATCTTTTAACAGGAAATACTCGCCGCCCCAAATTTGGCCATCCAGTCCATAGCCAACCCCATCCCAAATTACGCCCAATACCGGTTCTGGGCTGTTCATTAAGTCGTTTTCAGCCAAAACAGCCGCAAAATGGGCTGTATGATGCTGAATACCCACGATGGGAATGGCCCAGCGTTCCGCCAAGGTCGCACCGATCTCCCTAGAAAAATAGCCAGGGTGCAAATCGCATAAGATGGTCTCTGGCAGCCCCCCCAACAATTGCTGAAAATGCTGTAAAGTATGTTGGTATTGGCCCTGGGTATCAAACTGTTCCAAATTGCCGAGGTACTGACTGATGTACACTTGCGCGCGGTGGGTCCAGCCAAACGTACTTTTCAAATCGGCGCCGCACGCAAGTATGGTCTCCGAATGCGACCAGGCCGCGCCCCAATATGCGGGCGCCAACCCACGCGCGCGCCGAAGCACGATGCGCTGTTGCTGTTGGGGCGAAAATCGGAGCACTGAATCATCCTGTGGGGTAACAATGGCGCGGTTATGGGTCAAAAAACCGTCCGCGATGTCCGATAGACCGGCAAATGCGGCCGCGTCTTCAAAAAATATTGGTGCGCCGCTGCGGTTGCCACTGGTTGCTACCAGCCCTTTTCCGAAAGCATCGCACAGCATTTGCAGCAAGGGCGTACTGGGCAACATCACGCCGAGTTTGGATAATCCGGGCGCTATTTCGTCGGTGGCCAGCCCATTGGCTTGGGGTAGCATGAGTAGCAGTACAATAGGTCCAACCGGGCTTTCGAGCGCTTTATGTTCATGTTCGGTAATAAAGACCTGTTGTTTCAAAGCATCAAGGTCCGAAAACAACAGGGCGAAGGGTTTGGTCGGACGGTTTTTGCGGGTGCGCAAGGTTTTTACGGCATCTGAATTATGCGCATCACAGAGCAACAAATAACCGCCGGTGTTTTTCAGGGCAATGATTTTTCCGGCTTTTAAGTCCGAAACCGCGCGATTGAGCCAGTTTTCGGCCTCTCCCTGGTATTGTACCTGTACGCCGCAATCCGGACAGGAATTGGTTTGCGAAAAGAACCGCCGATCCTGCACCGAGGCATACTCTGACTGACAAACCGGACACTGCACAAAATTGGTCATGGCCGTGTGCGCGCGGTCGTAGGGCAATTGATATTGAATAGAATAGCGCGGCCCGCAAAGGGTGCAGGTGGTGAAAGCATATTGCGCGCGGCGGTTACCGGGTGTGCGTACATCGACCCGACAGGCATCGCACAAAGCAAAATCGGGCGTTAGCGGGGTATCCGCAATCGCTTTCGAACCGCTTTCGCGTATTTCAAAGGTGGTAAAATGCTTCGGTGCAAGTTCCGTCATACTTTGCGCCGAAATACGAGCCAGGGCAGGCCTGTTTTGAAGCAATTCGGTATAAAATTGATGCGCAAGGCTTTCATTTGCCGTAAATTCCACATGTACACCGTCCACATCATTGCACACCCATCCGCCGAGCCCAAAGGTTTGAGCCAGCCGGAAAACATAGGGGCGAAAACCAACGCCCTGCACTTGTCCGCGCAAATGAATGTGAAAATTGGCCTTGTCCATTTAAACGGTCGCCATTTCAGCCGCAGCCTTTTTCGCTTGTACTTTTTCCAGCAACCAGGCGCACCAGGCATCCAAACCTTCGCCGCTGGTGCTTGAAAGCGTGATCACCTCAATATTAGGATTCACCTCGCGGGCATCTTTCACGACCGCATCCACGCTAAATGGCAAATAAGGCAGCAAATCGGACTTCGACACCAGCATCATTTCGCTGGTGAGGAACATGCGCGGGTATTTTTTGGGTTTGTCGTCGCCCTCGGTGGTAGCCAGCAGGGTAACGCGGTAATCTTCGCCCAAATCGAAAGAAGCCGGACAAACCAAATTGCCCACATTTTCCACAAACAGCAAATCCACCCCATCCAAATGCAGCGATTGCATGGCTTGCCAGATCATTTGTGCTTCGAGGTGGCAAATACCGCCGGTAACAATTTGCAAGGCTTCGATGCCCGCTTCCCGAATCCGAATAGCGTCGCGCTCCGTTTCGAGGTCGCCCACCAGCACCGCAATATGCAGTTGGTCCTTCAAGCGGCGGGCGGTTTCCTGCATCAGGGTGGTTTTGCCACTTCCGGCCGACGAAGTAATGTTGATCATCAGGATATTGCGGCTGTGCATTTCCTTGCGAATGGCTTCGGCTACAAAGTCGTTGGCTTGCAGCAAATGCATCGTCGTATTGTCGCAAGCAACCGTGCCGCGGATGTTTTTACTTGATTTGGGTGCGCTTATCATTTGAAATAATATTATTTTAAAATTAAGTTTTACCAATAAAAATTTTGGCATCACTCCCATGGTCAGAAGCAATGCCAAAACTATAAGAAGATAATCGTATAGAAAAACTTTTCTAAAGATTAGAAAATAAATTCTAATTATCGGAGTGGATTGCAATTAGATCCATTTAGACTTGTTGCAGCGGAGCGTAAATGTATCATACTGACCCGTACGATACTACATTTTTCGGTGCTTGGGTGCATCTAATGCATGATAAGACCAGCACTCATGAAATCAATCCTCCATTTTTCAGTCTATCCAACGCAATCGTAACAAATTTTGAGTTAGAGAACATTGTTCGCTTTCGATCGCTCCAATTCGTGAGTTGTGCCGTGATCAATGAAATGTCATTTGTGTTATGTTGTTGCGCAATAAAATCAATGGTCGATAAAAGTTCTAAACCAAAAGAAGAGTAAAAACCTTGCAAAAATTGTTTCGTTTTTTCAACGATTGACACGTTCTCAGGCGCTTTCATTTCAGATAAATACGCTAAAACATCTTTTTCAGCATCCATCACCAAACTCAATTCATCAAATGGCTTTTTGTCTTTTGAACCATACCCAGACAAATAACTCCCATTTAGATAATAAAGTACATGTTTTACTTTTCCAGAATATGGTCCATAAAAATTAGGTTGAAACTCCAATTTAAATACTTCATTTGCCCCAAAACGTTGCAAAAAATAGGCAATTTTTTCTGCAGCAAACTCAGATACAAACTCCCCATTGCGGACCAAATCAAACAAAACAGCCAAAAGCATTGCACGCGCTGGTGTGAGTGGAACGCGTTCTTTCCGAAGTACTTCCTTAACAATATAACTTGGTTGGTATACAATAACCTGGCAATCTACCTGGGAAAGATGATTTTCGATCATGGTCTTAACTTGGCCCCAATCAAGCCCTCCATTACCTGCACCCAAGGCAGGAATTGCGATTGACTTTATTTGTCGTTTCTGAATAATTTGAACCAAGGCATTTAGGCCCAATTCAATATAACTATATTCTGAGGGTTTGCGCCAGTCTGTTTTGGTCGGAAAGTTAATAATCACCTTTTTACCTCCAATTAAGGATTCCTCCTCGGTGACAAGTAAAATACCAATACCTATTGATTTATCTTTACAGGCTTTAGCATAAACTCTATAATTTTCTGGATAAGCTTTTTTGAATTGCAAAGCAATCCCTTTACCCATTACTCCTACCGTATTAACCGTGTTAACGAGTGCTTCGGCCTGACTTTCGAGCAGGTCACCTTCTTTAAATTGGATCATGGCCTAGAAATAACAATTGGGTTTGATAAAAATCAGGTTTTCGGGAATTCCTTTGTTTAGAAGCTCCTTTTTTGCAACTTCGTTGTAAACAATCCAATATGAAATGGCTTCTGGTGGAATATCCGTTTCAACCAAAAACTCTGCTTCCTTCCTGCGCTTCAGATCGTTATCATTTTCTTGCTTCCAATATTTTGCATCAATTGCAGTTTTATCAATCAGATTGATAATATTTTGAATGTCTTTATTATCAAAAAACGCTGTAAATCCGTCAACCGCATGTCCGTCCGTAAACACAAACGGTAGATTATGATCTATCATCCTTTGAACTGTACTGACACAATATACAATTTTTTCTGCACCTAGTGCTTGTACCATGTTGAAGCCATTTTGTATAACGTAAAGCATCGGCATTCTAGTCCCGAAATAAAAGGGGATGTATGTGCCCAAGGTTTTTCCGTTTGGCATTTTAAAATGGCTTCGGCTATTGATTAAACTGCTATCACCGATGGGTTCATAGAAAATATTAGCATTGGGCGACGAAGCATGGGTGATACCAAATTGTAGCACATGCGCGACATTATTGATGTGCATCATGCGATAAATGCATATTTTACCAAATTCTGCCATAATAAGAATACGAAGGTATTGATTTTTGTAAAATTTATGTGCGTACCCGTACGCACATAAATTTCAACATACTCAACTATAACAATATCATATTGAGCGCCCTCCTACTTCTTAGGCGTCTGACTAGGCCGCACCTCAATTTTACTAGGCAACGTCCGTGGGTTCATGCGCAGCAAATCGACCACCATTTGGCCAATGTCTTCCGGCTGAATTTTCCAGGCGTCGGCGTCATTAGGTTCGTGGTTGTTGAAATGGGTGGCCACCGAACCGGGCATAATCGTGGAGCACTTGATGCCCGCCTCGCGTAAATCGAGCATAACGGCCTGGGTGAAACCGACCAGCCCAAATTTGCTGGCATTATAAGCCGAGGCGCTTGGGAAAAAGTTAGTACCGGCCAAACTGGCGATGCTGATAAAATACCCTTTAGCCTGGGTGAGCGCCGCTGCGGCCGCTTTGATGCTGTAAAACACCCCGGTCAGGTTGGTATCAATGGTTTCATGCCATTGCTCCGGCGTCAGTTCGGTAATGGGTGCAAAATGTCCAACCCCTGCATTGGCGATGAGGACGTCCAATCGGCCAAATGCTTCGAGGGTTTTGGCTACGGCATTTTGTTGTGCTTCCAGATTGCGGACATCGGCAGCGATGCCGATTACTTTCCCAGGGCCAATTTTAGAAAGTTGCAGGACGGCTGCATCGGCGTCTTCCTGGCGGCGGCTGGTGATGGCTACGCGCATACCAGCTTCCAGCATACTTGCGGCGATGCCATAGCCGATTCCTTTACTGCCTCCGGTGATCAGGGCGGTCATTTCGTTGAGTTTGTTCATAAACTTTGAAACAATACACTGGGAAAATAGTTGAGGGGTGTTGCCCAAGCAAGCGGGTTGCTTCCGTTTTCTTCCCGTTGTGCTCCTGTAGCCGCCTTTTCGACCAAAGATGAAATGCAAACGACGAAATTCACGAAAGCGAATTCCAATACCTTTCCCTACATTTGCCGAAGATGAAGCCAACTTTAACTGTTATTTTAGGATTTGCCTTTGTTCTTGTCCCTTTTTGGGCACAATACGCGGGCTTCCAATTTCCTGCACTCGTATTTTCCCTGAGCTACCTGATGGGTTTAGCGATTTGGGCGATGGGGTATTACCAAATGATTAAGCAAGGCACCTCCGCCGAGCTCAACCTTTTATTTGCAATCGGAGTGGTCCTGTTTGCGACCATGCCGCCCGAAATTTCGAAAGATATATACGTCTATTTGCTCGAAGGAAAGCTGGCACTCCAAGGCCTTACTTCCTACACCGATGCAGCCATTAATTTACAGGATCCGTCTTATGTATTAATTGACCCACATTGGTTGGATTGTCCGAATCAGTACGGTCCGGTGGCCTTATTCTTCTTTTGGGCGGTTGCCGCACTAGGCGGCGATCATATTTTTATGGATATTGTGTGGATGAAAATTTTTGATGTTGCCTCGGCAGTATCCATTTTTTTCATTGTAAAATATACGGCAAAAGCGATCAAAGTGAATGTGGTACGCGCACAAACCCTCATTTGCCTCAATCCGCTCTTTTTAATTCAGGGCCTGGGTCAAATGCATATCGACTTTCTTGCTTGTTCCCTGGTGTGCGTTTTTATCTATGCTATTGCGCAAAACCGGCTGTTGTTGGCAGGTATTATAACAGGACTTTTAGGCGCCACCAAGTTTATGTTGTTTCCGCTGTTTTGGATTTTAACGATGGTGTACGCCGTGTACGCCTGGAAACATAAGATACTCAATTTAACAGCGCTGGCCTTATCGGCCGTGGCCAGTTTTGCCGTGCTGTGTGTTGTTTATATCCCGGTGTGGCAAGGCCTGGATACGATTTTGATCCCCATGGCCTACCATGAAAAAAAGGAGCCTGTCAAGTCGATCGTAGAATTGTTTTCATACCTGTTTGCTTATGTTTGGCCACAAACTGGGGCCAACTATGGGGTTACTGACCCGTTTTTAAAAGATAAAATTTACTGGGGACAACAATTAAAACCCTATTTTCAATTGCTGGCCTTTTTACTCGCTGGCAAGATTACCTTTTCCATTATTCAGTCTAAAAATATCAACCAGTTATTTTACGGCTTCAGCCGCATTATGCTGCTGGTTTTTATACTCTATTCGCCTGTAATGCACGCCTGGTATTTTTTATTTGTGCTCCCGTTCTTTGTGTTTACGGACCATCAAAAAGAAATCATTTGGTACGCAGTTATTGTCTTCACGCTGGCAAACGCCTATGAGATTGGACTGACCGTGGGAACTAAAATCGGTAGCACGATCATGATTGTGTTCACGATCCTTTCGGTGCTGAGCTATTTTATCTTTTTCCGGAAATTTTACTTCGAAACGAAGGCATCCAGCAGCTTGAGCCCGGTAGAGGAAGTAGTGCCACTCCGCTAAAAGTAAACCGTATCCCGCACCTCCACATACCCCGAAAAATTGCCCCAACCACCAATCACGTTGTTGTACACTGCATCTGGGCTGCCAATCGGACTGTCATAATCGCCCTGCCGATTCACCGAACTATAAAAACGATAACCGGCATCCGAGATGCTGCGCCAAACCAGGATCACTGCGTGTGGTCGCACTGGTTCGGATAAAAAGGGCATTTCCACGGTCATGGAAAGGGTACGATCTTCACTTTTTGACCAAAAATCCTCCTGCACCAGCGCAAAGTAATTGGCCGCTAAGTAAACATAGCCGGATGTACCAGGGTTTGGGTTAACCAACAATGGCCATTCCTGGTATGCCTGCAATTCCCATGTATCGTTTATTTGCTCATATACACCAACTATACCTGCCAACCCAAACATATACCAGCGATGGTTGTTGCTGGCGGGCAATTGGGCCTGTACCTGAAATGTCCAGTCTGTCGCGGTTTTTTCAATGTTGGCGGTATCGACCACAAAAATCGGTGCCGGCCCGGAAGGCGGCAAGGCATCGGCGGCCCACAATTCAGGGTATCCAGGCGCCCGGACCACGACCCGATAACGTACCCCCTGCACCGGCTTTACCGTGCTTTGGTACATCCATTGACTGCTCACCGAATCTAATGCCAACTCCAATTGATCCACATAGTTATCATCGGCATAAAGTAGCACGGTAGCATCCACCGGAAAATCAGGTGCCAAGGTATCCTGCACCGTTTGTAAGGTACTAACCCGCACCTGGATAGGCGCATCGGGCGAAAAGTTACCCACGAGTACCAATTGCGCATCCGTTTCCGGAATTGGAATCAGGATGTCGGTCGTGCAACCCGCACACACTAAGCAGAAAAGCAGATACTGTATTTTTTTTATGCGCATCGGAACAAACAAAAAAACGGCTGCTGCACGTATCAACTTGTTTTGCAGCAGCCGTTCGTATCACAGAACTAAAATATTACAACATCGAATTCACCAACGCCACAAATTCGGCAATGGTTAATGCACCCTGATCGCCTTCGCCTTGTTTGCGCACAGCTACACTGTGGGCTTCTAGTTCTTTTTCCCCTACTACGAGCAAAAACGGAATCCGTTTCAACTCATTATCCCGAATTTTCCGTCCAATGGTCTCATTGCGGTCGTCCACAATACCCCGCAGGCCTTCCGATTCCATTTCCTGTTTTACCTGCAAAGCGTACTCTACATATTTATCCGAAACCGGCAAAATGGCAAATTGCTCCGGCGTGAGCCAAAGCGGGAATTTGCCCGCACAGTGTTCGATCAATACCCCCGTGAAACGCTCCATGGAACCAAACGGTGCCCGGTGAATCATTACTGGACGGTGCGGCTGGTTGTCGGCACCGATATAAGTCAAATCAAAACGCTCTGGCAGGTTATAATCCACCTGAATGGTGCCCAACTGCCAGGAACGGCCCAGCGCGTCTTTTACCATAAAGTCGAGTTTGGGGCCATAAAACGCCGCTTCACCCAATTCGGTAACGGTATTCAAGCCCGCCTCTGCCGCAGCATCGATGATGGCTTGCTCAGCTTTGCGCCAGTTTTCCTCGGTACCCACATATTTGGTCTTGTTTTCCGGGTCGCGCAGGGAAATCTGGGCTGTAAATTTATCAAAACCCAATTTGTCCAACACATACCGCGTCAAATCTAACACGGCCAAAAACTCTTCTTTCAACTGGTCCTCGGTGCAAAAAATATGCGCATCATCCTGGGTAAAGCAACGTACCCGGGTGAGGCCGTGCAACTCGCCCGACTGTTCGTAGCGGTACACGGTACCAAATTCCGCAATACGCACCGGCAAATCGCGGTATGAATGTGGCCGGTGTGCAAAAATTTCACAGTGGTGCGGACAGTTCATCGGTTTTAACAAAAACTCTTCGTCTTCATCGGGGGTGCGAATCGGCTGGAAGGAATCCTTGCCGTATTTTTCCCAGTGCCCAGAAGTTACGTACAGTTTTTTCGAACCAATATGGGGCGTGATAACCGGTTGGTAACCGCGTTTGAGTTGTTCTTTTTTCAAAAAATCTTCCAAACGGCTGCGTAAAGCGGTGCCTTTGGGCAACCAGATGGGCAAGCCCTGACCAACTTTTTCCGAAAACATAAACAGCTCTAGTTCGGCGCCCAATTTGCGGTGATCGCGTTTTTTAGCCTCTTCTAAAAGGTGCAAGTACTCATCGAGTTCCTTTTGTTTCGGAAAGGTAATGGCGTAAATGCGGGTCAGCTGTTTGCGTTTTTCATCGCCGCGCCAGTAAGCACCTGCCAGGTTGGTAATTTTCACCGCTTTAATCGGCTCTGTCGTCGGAATGTGCGGTCCACGACACAAATCCACGAAATTACCTTGCTGGTAAAACGTAATGCTACCATCTTCCAGACCGTCGATCAATTCGAGTTTGTACTCGTCCTTTTTCTCGGTAAAATACTGGATGGCATCGGCTTTGCTTACCTCGGTACGCACAAATTCGCTTTTTTTACGCGCCAATTCGAGCACTTTTTGCTCCAGAGCGGGCAAATCGGCCGCTGTAAGTGGCTTGTCGCCGGTATCCACATCGTAGTAGAAACCGTTTTCGATCGGTGGCCCGATTCCGAATTTGATGCCTGGGTGCAAGGCTTCCAGCGCTTCAGCCAACAAGTGCGCCGAAGAGTGCCAAAAGGTGCTTTTGCCTTCTTTGTCCTCCCATTTCAGAAACGTCATCGTTCCGTCTTCGGTAATCGGACGTGCCAGGTCGCGCACTTCGCCGTTGAATTTAGCGGCCAGCACAACGCGCGCAAGCCCCTCGCTGATGGACTTAGCAATGTCCATTGCGCTGGTTCCGACGGCATACTGACGAATGTTGCCATCGGGAAAGGTGATATTGATCATAAAAAAGTTGTTTTTCCCGCCCATACAAAAGGCAGGTGCCGGTACATCCTACAAACGATGTCGGCGGTTTGTGAATAGAATTGTGCAAAGATAGGGCGCTTCGGTGGATCAAACTATGGTAATTATGGCAAGATGCGCGTATTTTTGCGCCATGAAAGAGATCGTTCAGGAGCTAGCCCATCAATACCAGTCAGAAGCTATTCGATATAGAAGACATTTACACATGCACCCGGAATTGTCGTTTGAGGAAGTTCAAACGGGCAGATATGTAGCCGAACAACTGGATGCCATGGGTGTTAGTTACCAGGCAGGCATTGCCGGGACCGGATTGGTGGCCACGGTTAAAGGGAAAAATTCGAAAAAACGCACCATTGCCTTGCGTGCTGATATGGACGCCTTGCCCATTTTTGAAACCAATGAAGTACCCTATAAATCTCAAAATGAAGGGATTATGCATGCCTGTGGGCACGATGTCCACACAGCATCGCTGCTTGGCACCATCCACATCCTGCAAAACATGCGCAACCAGTTTGAAGGTACCGTAAAATGTATCTTCCAGCCGGGCGAAGAAAAATTCCCGGGTGGCGCATCCATCATGATCAAAGAAGGGGTACTCGAAAACCCTAAACCCGCCAGTATTTTTGGCCAACATGTACACCCGCCCCTCGAAGCGGGCATGGTGGGCGTGCGCTCGGGCATGTACATGGCTTCGGCAGATGAATTATATGTTACCATTAAAGGCCACGGTGGCCATGGCGCAATGCCGCAGGACTGTATCGACCCGGTGGTTATAACGGCCCAGGTTATTGTGGGATTGCAACAAGTGGTGAGCCGCTACGCCGATCCGGGCATCCCTTCGGTGCTGACGTTTGGCAAAATCAACTCCTCCGGCGGCGCTACCAACATTATTCCCAATGAGGTATGTTTGGAAGGAACCTTCCGCACGATGGATGAAAAATGGCGCAACGAAGCCCATAAACGCATGAAAAAAATTGCCACCAGCATTGCCAAAGGCCTGGGGGGCGAATGCGAATTTGTCATCGAAAAAGGCTATCCCGTGCTGTTTAACCACGAAAAACTCACCGCACGTGCCAAAAAATGGATGGTCGAGTACCTGGGTGCCGAAAATGTAGCAGACATGCCTTTGCGGATGACTGCGGAAGACTTCGCGTTTTATTCCCACCATTTACCATCCTGTTTTTACCGCTTGGGTACCGGAAATGCCGAAAAAGGGATCACTGCGCCCGTGCATACGGATATCTTTGACATTGACGAAAGCGCGCTCGAAACCGGCATCGGGATGATGGCCTGGCTGGCACTAAAAGAACTCGAAATAAAATAATAATCAGGGTGTGTGACCCAACCTTTATAAATATGAATCTGTCTTACTGATTAAGAGCGGTTTAGATATGTGATGCGCCCAAATTTGGCGTGAAGTTTGCATGTTAAGCATATTCGGCAGTTTCTATGTATCCTTTACGTTAAATATTGGAGAAAAGCGCTGCTTCTGGAAACTAATATGGCCGAATACTCGTTAATGAGTTTGTAATCAATATTTTAATAATCAAATAAACACACCTGATCATGACTCGACGCACCTCTAAATTACGGCGCTTGTGGCGTAAATCGCCCCGCCTTGCTGTGGCATTCCTTCGCCGCAAAATTACCCGACATGCAAAACGCATTATACCGGTAGATGAATGGAATAAAAATTGGCTGGGCGAAGAAATGCGTCCCTTCAATAGCATGCATTAAAACAACGATTTAGCACGATTTTGTGCTCGATATCCTTGATGCAACCGTGTGTTTTATTTACAATCCCTCCGATTTGAGTTTTGTTGAAGATTTACGATGCTGAGCCCTCCCGAAAGGAGGGTTTTTTATTATTGGAAACCTACCTTTGCCCTACATCCACCTTGAGCGTATTTGTAACTTTCTGATACCATGAAACATTGTCCTTTTTTGATACTTGCCTTGTTTGCTACTTTCGTTGCTTGTAAAAAGAGCGAGCCTGCTGCCACGGCGCAGCCAACTAAAACGGCCTTTACCGTCACGTCCATTGAAGGATACATTGCTAAAACGGGGCCATTAACCGCTGCCGTTACAGCCAGTGGATCGCTGGTAGCGGCCGAGGAAACGATTTTGCACCCGGAAGCCTCGGGCCGCGTTGTAACCATCAATTTGCCCGAAGGCAAAATGGTCGCTAAAGGTGTTTTGTTGCTCAAGGTTTTTGATGCCGATATCAAGACACAAATTGAAAAATTGAAAACGCAACTCAAACAAGCCGAGATCACCGAACAACGGCTTGCCGAACTGCTCAAAGTAAAAGGTGTAAGCCAACAAGAATATGATTTGGCTGCTTTGCAAGTGCAAACGCTCAAAAGCGAAATCGAACTCCAACAAATTTATATTCAAAAAACGGAATTGCGGGCACCTTACGACGGCATCATCGGCTTGCGCAAAATCAGCCCGGGCGCCTATGTTACCCCGGCCACCGAAATTGCGACCATTCGCGCCGCATCGGCCCTTAAACTGGATTTTGCCGTGCCTGAAAAGTACAGCAACCTGCTCCGGGTCGGACAAACGGTATCGTTTACGGTGGAAGGCAGCCCAGGCAATCATACGGCCAAAATTGTGGCCACCGAACAACGCATTGAAGCCGATACCCGCAACCTGAATGTGCGCGCCCTCGTAAACGGATCAAAAGGATTACTACCCGGTGCATTTGCCGACGTAAACCTCATTCTCGGCGATAAAAAAGACGCACTCCTGATTCCCAACCAGGCCATCATCCCGCAAGCACGCAACAAACAAGTAATTGTAAGCCGCGGCGGAAAAGCACAGTTTGTAACCGTAAAAACAGGCGTACGACAAGCCAATATGATCGAAATTACAGAAGGACTTGCAGCGGGCGATACCGTGGCTACTACCGGTGTACTGTTTTTGCGCCCCGATAGCCCTGTGAAATTTTCGAAAGTAGATTAATTGACCTTGCATGTAATTTCTGCACCTGCCCGGCGGAACTTTCCCTGCAACCCTCACGTTACTCAGCGGCATCATGGAAAAACCAAAATTTACCTTAGATAAAAATCGGCTGCGCATGCGGCAGGAAGCGCTCGAAATGTTGCGCATCCGACTGAAAAACGACTTTGTAGGCATCGATGAAATCATCGATAACTTGCTCGATTATATTCAAATCTGGTACCTCGTACCCGAAATCCTTACCCGCCCCATCGTGGTTTGTCTTTGGGGTATGACCGGCGTAGGTAAAACCGACTTGGTACGCCGACTGGTCAAATACCTTGATTTTCAAGAGCGGTTTGTGGAAGTAGAACTCGGAAACACCGACCACACTACTTTTTTCAACAGTGTCAATGCCATTTTAACGGCCAATGGCATCACCGATGGAAAACCTTCCATTGTGTTGTTCGACGAAATTCAGCGCTTTTACACCGTTGAATCGGATGGTTCGCCGGTACAATCTACCAAATTTAACGATTTCTGGGAACTGCTCAGCGACGGCCGCCTGGCCAAACGGGAAAAGGAAGACCTCGATTACTACATTTCTGATTTTATGTTCAACCAGCGCCAGCGCAATCGACGCGCAGAGCCGGTAGAAGAAGGCCTGGCAGAAAATGTAGGAATCTGGGAAGCGCGCAACCTCAAGAAAATGCTCAGCATGGAGGAAGATGTGGTCGACATCGCCGACATGACCAAGGTGCAAATGCTGGAACGCATCATTGAAGCGAAAACCCGCAAACGGGTGTTCGAACCCGTCGATTACAGCCAAACCCTGATCCTCATCAGCGGCAACCTCGACGAAGCTTTCCAAATGGCAACCCACACCTCCGACAGCGAAGTGGATGCCGATATTTACCACGCATTTACTAAAAAAATCACCGCCGTTGATATTAAAAATGCCCTTACCCGGCGTTTCCGGCCCGAACAAGTAGCGCGGTTTGGCAACATTCACCTGATTTACCCAAGTTTGCGCAAGGTCGATTTTGAAGGATTGATTCGAAAAGAAGTGGGTAAAATACTGGAGCGCACCAAAGAAAATTTTGGGGTAGATGTGGAGGTCTGCGAGCCGATATACCAGTTGATTTACCGCAATGGCGTGTTTCCGGTACAGGGGGTACGGCCGGTATTCAGCAGCGTGACGGATATTTTGGAAACTAACCTCAGCAAGTTTTTATACGAAACCTTGCACCGCGACAAACAGTCCTTTACCATCACCTACAACGCAGAAGCGAAAAAAATACAAGCCGATATTGAAGGCGCTCTGGTGGAAATTCCATTTGTGGGCCGCATCGACAAAATTCGTCAAAGCAATATCAATGATGTGGTGGCCAATGTGAGTGTACACGAAGCCGGGCACGCCGTTACCTATGTAGAACTATTCGGGTTGTCGCCCCTGCAACTGAAGTCGAAAGTTGCCAGCAGCTATGCTTCCGGGTTTACGTTTCCACACGAAATTTACGAAACCAAGGAAAATATCATTAAAAAGGCAAAAGTCTTTTTGGCGGGCGGTATTGCCGAAGAAATGGTGTTTGGACCCGAAAACGCCACAGTCGGCCGGCTCAATGACCGCGAAAACGTGTCTATATTGGTGATGGATTATATTCGACGCTATGGTTTTGATCCGCGTTTTCAGGCGAATTACACCCTGGAATACGGTTTTGCCATGGATAAATTCGAAACCGACCAAGCGGTAGAACAAATGGTGGCAGCCCTGGTAATCGAAACCCGCCAATTGTTGGAATCGAACAAACCCCTGCTCCTGGCCATCGCGCATTTGTTGTACGAAAAAGGCAGTTTGGATGCGAAGCAAGTAGCCGAATTAGCCGCAACATTTGGCAAAATAGCAGCAATTAAAGAAGAGGGGTATCTGCACTTGCCAGGATATGAGGACACCTTACAGTCTTCCTAACACGTATTTTGCACCTTAAAATAATACCATTTCGGATGAAAAAAATGATCCTGACAGGCATGGCGCTCCTTTTGAGTGTGGCCCTTGCCTGGTCGCAAACCGATGACGCTGCAATTGAAGCGCAAATGAAACACCTGATAGACAGCATCAACGCTTCCTATCAATACCAAACCGGACAAATTACCTTGGGAGATGGTATGGCGACGATACAGGTTCCAACGGGCTTCCGCTACCTGAATGCCGCACAAAGCAAGCAGATTCTGGAAGACATTTGGGGCAACCCGCCCGGACAAGCGACCCTCGGTATGTTGTTTCCCGAAAAAATGGGCCCTTTGGATTCTGCCAGTTTTGCCTTCAACATCAGTTTTGAAGACATGGGATTTGTGAAAGATGATGATGCGGACAAAATCAACTACAGCGAGTTGATGACCCAATTGCAAAAAGACTCCGAAAAAGAGAATGAAAAACGGGCAAAAGAAGGCTTCGAACCCATTGTCTTCGTTGGATGGGCCTCTGACCCGTTTTATGACAAAGAGAAAAAGATATTACATTGGGCGAAAGAACTTAAAGTAGGCGAATTTCCCGACAATACCCTTAATTACGATGTGCGTATTTTGGGCCGCAAAGGCGTCCTTTCTTTGAATGCCATTGGGATGATGGGGCAATTGGAGCCGATTAAAGGCGCTGTCCCTGCAATTGCAAATGCCGTGGCCTTCACCGAGGGCAACCGGTATAGCGATTTTAGCAAGTCTTCGGGCGATAAAATTGCGGCCTGGACGATTGGCGGCCTGGTGGCAGGTAAAATTTTGGCAAAAGCGGGTTTATTTGCCATCCTGCTCAAATTTGGCAAACTGATTATTCTGGCGATTTTAGGAGGCGGCGCAGCCATCTGGCGCTTTATTTCAGGCCGTAAAAAACAGGAAGAAGAAGCCACCGCTTTTGAATCAATTGGCACCCCTAATTCCAGCCCAACTGACAACAACGATACCCCTGTTGCCTAGTGTTTAAATACTAAAAACAAACATGAGCCATCCAGAATTTTGGTGAAAACTAAAATTCTGGATGGCTCTTTTCTTTTTTGAGATCTTTATCTTGATCTACAAATGTTCGACTTCTCCGAAGTCGTGAGCGGGTTCGGACATTGTATCTTTTCTACAAATGTTCGACCTCTAACGAGGTCGTCGCGTTGCCCAATGATTCATTGATTTAAAACCATCTCCTTAAAAAGATACCCGGAATCTCAAAGGCAAGGCACTGACCTCCTTGGAGGTCAAATATTTGTAGCAACGCCCAATGGTATTTTTTCCGCACGACCTCGCTAGAGGTCGAATATCTTACCCAAATGTTTCCGCTTTGCTAGGTGTTCGTGAAAATGGATAAAAAATCCCGAATTTTGGTTTTCACCAAAATTCGGGATGACGCATGTTTAGGCCCGGTAACGCCGTTATCTTACTTTTTAACCATGCCTTTCAGCACCGACTCTTCTACTTTTACCGGATAGGTTTTTACCAGTTCTTCTACCCATTTCTTCTCCAGGTAGTCTTGGTAATCGGCAACTGCATAACCGCGTGCTTCTGCGAGGGTTTTAGCCGTTGGCGGTAAAATGCTTTCCACTTTACTAAACGAAGCGGTTTTGGTACCTGCGTCTACTTTCGCTTCCGTCATGCTGCCTGCCGACCACAAGTTGGCCAGGTCTTTATTCTTTCCTTTTTCGTAGGTTTTTTCCAACACCGTCAAAACCTCCGCTTTTTTATTGATTTTTTTCAAAACCGCAGCCGATGGTTTTTTGGCCGCTAACTCGCGTACTTTCTTGAGTACTGCAGGATCGTCGGTTTTAAGCGTATAAATGCTTACTTGAGCGCGTTCGTCCCATTTGTACTTTTGGCTCAAATTGGCTTTGAAAAACTGCTCCAACCCAACCGAATCCGTGTTTGCTTTGTCCCAAACATTAATTTTCAAGGCTTCAAACAACAAAATACCATCTTCGTACTCGCGCATGAGGGAGCGGAATTCCGGGTATTTTTTATCCAGTTGGCTTTCTTCAAAAGACAGGCTGATTTCGTCAGACCAGTTTTTGTACAATTTTTGAATAGTTTCCGCCAGGGGCAAGCCTGCGCCCCGCATCCGATCACGGCCAGAACGGACGCAATATTCTTCAAAATCGGTTACGGTGTACGTTTTGGTTGGACCAAAGCGCAACAAAGCATCTTGTGGCTTGGCAGGATCTGGTTTCCATTTGAAGGTGTGGAAAATGGTGTCTACTTGTTTGGCCGACCAACTGGCAAGTGCATCCGAATATTCCTGGAAGCCCGCATCTTTTTTAATCCGGCTGATCATGCTTTGCTTGGCGATTTCACTGCGGCTGTCGCGTTTTACACGGTCGGTCAAGGCGCGTTTGATGGCATCGAAAGCGCCAATTGGGCGACGGCTCACGCGTTTGATAATATGCCAGCCGAGGGTTGTTTCGACAGGCGCCGAAAATTCGCCATCTTTTTCAAGGGCAAACGCGGCATCTTCAAAATTGCGCTGGTAGCGGTTGATTCCGAAAAACCCGATGTACCCACCTTTACCTGCGTTGGTTTTATCTTCTGAATATTTTGCGCACAATTCGTCCCATTTTCCACCAGCGCGCAAGGCCGTGTACACACTGTCAATCCGCTGTTTTTGTGCTGCGTTTTTGCCTGCACCTTCCAATTTGCGCACCAATATTTGCGCTACTTCCATTTCGCCCCGGGCCGGACGGAACCCATTTACCCGCACCAGGTGGTAGCCTGCACCCGAACGCACTGGACCAACCAAACCGCCTGGTTTGACGGAATAAATGGCTTTTTCAAGTGCATAGTACCCATCTGGCAACATCGCCGTGATATATCCGAGGTTCCCCTTGTTTTCTTTGGCTGTTTTATCATCCGAACTGTCGGCGGCAACCTGTTCGAGGCTGGTGCCTTTTTGCAGCAACTTCAGGGCATTTTGTGCGCGGTTGTAGGCACGCAAGGTGTCGGCAGGCTTTGCATTGCGGTCTGCAGCGATAAATACATGGCTAATATCGACATCCTGTTGCATCCGATCGAAGGTTTCGCGTACCAATTTATCGGTCACTTCTTTGTCCTCCAGGTACGATTTGGCGAGCTGCCGACGATACCCTTCGAGTTCACTGCGCAACGCACTTAGGGTATCCAACCGCATATCCCGTGCTTTTTGCACTTTCAATTTGAACTTTACATACAAATCCAGGTAATCTCGGAGCGATTGCTCCGAATAATCAGCTTTATCCTGATTATTTTTGTTGTAAATGTAGTTGAACTCAGAAACGTGAACTGGAACATTTTGAACTGTGAAAAGCGTCGGATCGCTGCCTTGCCCAGAAGATGCGGTTGCCAAAATCGCAAGAAAGAAGGCTGTAGCAAATAATTGTTTGATCATTACCATGTTATTTTTTAAAAAATACGCTGTATTTCGAATGGAAAAGCGTGCAAAATTAGAAAATCGACGTTAAAACGCAGGAAGTAATCGTGAATTTTGTTATTGTTAACAGGAATACGCTATATTAGGCAAAATTGAGCGCGCTTTACCCTCAAACAACATTTATTTTGCACGCGATCCTTTAAACTTTATACCGCCTGGGTTGTCTGTATGAATGCCCAAGCCGAGCGTTGTACTTCTTTCTTTCATTTTTCTTTTTAAACCAACCATAACATGCGATTTTCCCTACCCTTCCTTTTAACCTTTTTTATAACGGTGGCCGCCCATGCACAAAGTTTTTATACGGGCACCATTCAAAGCGGTGGCTTGACCCGCGAATACCGCGTGTACATTCCCGCAGCTTATAATGCCAACAAAGCCGTTCCACTCCTGTTCAACCTGCACGGATACGGTTCCAATAACCTGGAACAAGATTTTTACGGCAATTTTAAACCTATTGCCGACACGGCAAACTTCCTGATCGTGATGCCCAACGGCACCTATGACCAGCAAAATAAACGCTACTGGAATAATTTCCTGGTGTCTTCTTCGGTGGATGATGTTGCATTTATCTCGAATTTGCTCGATACCATGATCTCCAAATACAACATCGACACCAACCGGGTGTACAGCACTGGCATGAGCAACGGTGGATTTATGAGCTATGCCCTTGCTTGTGGATTGAGCAACCGGATTGCGGCCATCGCTTCGGTCACAGGAACCATGGTTACACCCAACTTGAACAATTGCACGCCTGGCCGCGCAGTACCTGTTATGCAAATTCATGGTACTGCCGACAATACCGTTCCTTACAACGGATTACCCGTGAGTGCTTTTGTACCCATTGAAACGCTTGTAGATACCTGGGTAAATAAAAATGGTTGCAACACAACCCCCATCATCACGGCAGTGCCAAACAACTCGACCACCGATGGCTGTACCGCCGAGCGCTTTTTATACGAAAATGGGATCGAAGGCAGTACGGTGGAATTTTATAAAATTACGGGCGGCGGACATACCTGGCCGGGCGCAGCGATCAATGTGGGTGTTACCAACCAGGATTTCAGTGCCAGTTTTGTGATATGGCGCTTTTTGAATAAATACAAACTGAATCAATTTACCACGGCCGCCGGGGAACCTGCCCAGAAAGCAGCAATTTGGAATGTATTTCCCAATCCCGCTTTTGATCAAATTACCCTGACCTCGCCCGATGCCGCAGCGTCGCTTCGTCAAGTACAGGTGTACAATGCACTGGGGGTTTTACAATATCAATGGACGGGCATGAACGACCAAATTTTGCCGATCGATGTGCAGGCCTGGCCAGCAGGTGTGTACCGTTTGCAACTGGTGCAAAGCAACGGCGCGCGCCAAACCAGTACGTTTGTTTGCGTTCGTTAGGCATCTTTATATACGTTCCGAAGGCCGCCATTATTAAAATTAGATGTCAAAAGCGCTTCTGCCAATAACCT